>CAYJKD010000284.1:0-3254 GCA_964370595.1 uncultured Lachnospiraceae bacterium | reverse complement strand
CTTTCTGAGATCTTTCCAACAGAGGATAGTTATCAGGTATTTTCTGAAAAATCGCTTTTATTAAGTGCAGCATATTATGGGGTTCGTGGTGCAGCAGCTAATGCTGTACGAGAAATTCCAGGAATTGCAGTACAGGAGTTTGCTTCTCCTGGAAGTGAAGTTTTACTCTACACTACAATGGATTCTTTCATTAATTATGCGGATCGAAAAATAGGAAATAATTATCCTGCTGGTACTAGTGGTGCTAAAACCTATGAAGAAATTATGACAATCGCTAATGAGCCAGCTAATGTCCAAGCTAGGCAGAAAATTGCTAGAGATAAGTACTCACGTTTTTACCAAGCAGATATGCACCAGATAACTTCAACTGAGAAAAGCGAACCAAAATTAACTAACATTGCACAGTTAACAAGTGCAAGTAAAGCACAAAAAAATCCAGCCGCACCTACAAGGAAACCTGCCCATATCCCAAAAGCACCTGAAAGAGAATTCCAAGGAAGAGACATGCGATAATACTTTATATAATTAAAGTGGCTGTTAGGGAATAGCGAATTTTGACTAAATTATGATTGCAAAAAACATTAGAAAGCAATATAATCTTGGTGTTATTATGGTTGTATCAATATAGATGAGTAAGATTGACAGAAAGGTATGTTGAAATGAAAAAAGAAATAATCGTTAGATACAAGGATAATCCAATACTTGAAAGAGATACTATTGTAGGTTATGATGCATTGTTTAATCCAGGAGTTATTGATTTTGGAGACAAAATTATTCTTGCTGTGAGAGCAGCAAGAGATGATCGTAAATATATTGGACAAGGGCATTCGGGGATAGCACTATTTTCAAATCAAATATGTGATCATATTTTATTTGAAAGTACGGATGGAGAAAATTTTGTAATGAATAATTATAAAATCGCAGGATCTTCTTCGACATGGATGGATTATAACACAGGAAAACCTGCTGTTCCCACGTACTTTGGACCTTTTGGTGCAGAAGATATTCGTCTTTGTAAGATTGGGGATACTTATATTGGTGTAATACATGTTATGACTCATTATGCGTATACAGGTGATGCTAAGGCGGGTGGAAGAATTGGTTTGATTTTGACAAAAGATTTTAAACATTTCAAACGGTATCTTGTAGGTCCAAAGAGAGAAGAAACCGATAGAGATGCTCCAACAATTCAAGTTGCTTTTTTTAATCATTTAGAAGAATTGTTGTCTGCAGATGATAAATATTGGAAAGAACATATGGATAATCTAGATCAGCATGTGATTTTAGCGCCTAAATATGAATGGGAAGCTCAAAAAGTAGGTGCAGGACCAGTACTAGAACATGAAAAAGGGTATATACTATTTTATCATGGTGTTAACAATAGGGTTTATAGCACAGGAGTTGCTCTTTTAGACAAGGAAACCATGAAAGTAACATATCGTCTTCCGGAACCTTTACTAACACCAACAGAATGGTATGAGATTGGAGAATTTGGTGGAGATGTACCCAATATAACATTTGTCGGAGGAGCAAGATATGCGAATGATAAAAAATCAATAGAATTATACTATGGAGCTGCTGATACACATGTAGCAAAAGCAATTGTTCCAAGTGTCGAAGAACTTATTGAAGAAATAATAAAATATCCAGAGTGATTACAAAAATAAAACGTTTTCAGAAATTTGAAAACTTGTTTTTTATAACGAAAAAGATTTAGGTCATTTAAAATTCCTTGTTATGAGGGAAGTTTAAATGGCCTTTTTACATGAAAGTATAGTTGGAAAGAATATGTAGTAATAAAAGAAGATAGGGGTTTTCTTACAAATAAAATAAAAAAACGTTTTCTCGTATTTGGTTTTGGAGAATGGCATTCGTCAATATTACCAAAAGTCATATGTAGAATATATTTTTATAGACTCCGCAATAATATTAAAATGTTGTTGAAAATAACGGAAATACAAGCGTTTTACTAATTGATTTTTGAAAGAATAAAATATTATTATTTTAGCGTATATTCACAAAAAGAAAAAAATACAGTGAAAATACTTGATAAAACGTTTTCTCGTGTATATAATTTTACGTATGAAGATGAATAAATACATTAAAAGCTATATGTTACTCTGATTTAGGATAGGATGTAGATTTGGAAATAATTTTGAGGAGATTAGAAATGATTGACGACAATAAAAGAAAAAGTATGGAGCAAAGACTTTTTAAAATTTATAAAGATAAAGAGATTGTAGATTCATTTTTTACAAAATTAGAAACGAAATTAGAAAAGTACAGTGTAGAAGAAAGAAATAAAGGCTGGGTATCTGAAAAAGATACGATGCTCATTACCTATGGTGATTCCATCCAGAGAGAAGGACAAGCCCCTCTAGCTACATTAAATGACTTTCTGAAAGAATACGTTGGGAAGACAATTTCTTCGGTTCATATTTTGCCAATGTTTCCTTTTACATCAGACGATGGTTTTTCTGTTGTAGATTATAAGAAAATCAATGAAGATTTTGGGGATTGGAAGGATATTTCAGATTTGGGAAAATCCTATAAACTAATGTTTGATGCAGTTGTCAATCATATGTCAAAAAGCAGTGAATGGTTTCAAAAATTTCTTCTTGGAGAAGAGCCATATAAAGACTATTTTGTGGTTGCAGATCAGAATCAAGATTATAGTAAAGTTACTAGACCAAGAGCGTTACCATTATTAACTCCATTTCAAACCAATGAAGGCGAAAAATATGTATGGACGACATTTAGTGAAGATCAAGTTGATTTGAATTATAAATGTGTGGATTTACTGATTGAAATATTGGATGTTTTAATCATGTATGCCAATGAAGGTGCAAAATATATCCGATTAGATGCAATTGGATTTATGTGGAAGGAATTGGGAACCACATGTATGCATCTGGAAGAAACACATGAAATAATTAAATTATCAAGAGAGGTGCTTGAATGTTATGCACCAGGGACAATTTTGATAACAGAAACCAATGTTCCGCATTTAGATAATATTAGTTATTTTGGTAATGGGTTCGATGAAGCACAAATGGTATATCAATTTCCATTACCTCCGCTAACATTGTTTTCATTTATTACTGGTAATGCTAAAAAATTATCTGCGTGGGCAGCATCGTTAGAACCATTAACTGAGTCCACAAGTTATTTTAATTTTCTTGCGTCTCATGACGGAAAAGGAATGAGACCGACAGAGGGAATATTATCACAAGATGAAAAAAAAAACTAGGTGG
>CAYJKD010000283.1:0-3257 GCA_964370595.1 uncultured Lachnospiraceae bacterium | reverse complement strand
CTTGATGAACAGCATTAATACTAAGGGCTTGTGAAGGATCATTATTAGTAACCATCTCTCTGCCAAAAACATCGTAAAAGTTAGAAATAGAGGTAAGTTGATTTGTAGAATAATTCCATTCTAAGATTATTTTATTAGTATTTTTAGCGAGTGATAGAAATGATTTTTCCATAATTAGTGCATTCTTAGATGATTGCCGTTCTTTTATAATGAAATAGGAAAAGACTACAAGCATAATCAATAGAATATTGGCTATTAATACAGATGCATTATCCTGGTGTTGTTGAGATTTTGCTTCAATGAGGACATCTGGTATAATAGTCGTAATAATCCAATTATTAATGCCAATAGGCATATAATACACGTATCTTGAAGAACCTTCATAAGAATATCGTGTAATACCACTAGTCTTATCATAAAATGAATTTAAGATATCTTCTAAGTTGTATCCGTCCATAAATGTAACATACTTAATAGCATCTAAATAATTGTATTCCATTAGAAGAGACATTGTGTTATCAGAAAGAGCTACATAATTTCCTTTATCATCAATTACATGGTAATAACCACCGATATCAAAAAATAAATCATTAAAATAGTTTGATAAAAAATCAGTTGTTAAAATACCTGTTAAATTAGCGATAAGAGCTCCAGATTCATTAAAACATGGAACTGAGATTTCAATGGTATTCTTATTATAGAAACTGTTAAAATAAACATCAGAAACGTTAATATCTGATACAAGTTCTTTTTCAGATGATGGAATTAGTAAGTCAGAATTACCTAGTGAAGAATGGGAATCTCCATTAGGAAAAGTAAGTATTACATCATGAAAATCTGTTTGTTTTTCAATTAAACTTAAATAATTAATATATGCTTCATTGGATAAAATAGGATAGTGGCTAAATTTAATAGCTTCTAGTAGCAATGTATTAATATGTTTCTCAAAAGTAGATAAGATTGAGTTGACATTATTTTCAGTAGCATCAATTAAATTGATTTCAATATTATTATTTTCTATTCGTATCGATTCGTTATTAAAATGTATAATACTGAAAATAAGCCAAACAAAAAAGATAGAAATTGAAAGTAGGTATAATATTTTTTTTATTTTCAAAAGAGTTCACCTCATTATTTGTTACAATTTATATTGTATTTACAATAACTTATAGGAAGATTTTACAATAGAATGATAAAATTAACAAGCAATATATTTACTATAAGATGTAAGTGGTAAGAAATATATAGCAGTATTAAACAGAAAGTACAATTTTTATTAAAAATATAATAGAAAAATAAAAATAAAATTATATTGACAAAAAATTAACAATAAGATATAATACAAACAGTATCAAGTTGTTAATAAAATAACAAACGAATTTAATTATTATTTTGGAGGTTTCCCATGGCTAAGAAAGAAGAAAAAGTAATACCAACACTTGTAGATAGCGTTGAATCTTTAATTGCAAAAATGGATGCAATGAAAGAAGCTCAAAAAGTTTTTGCAACTTACACACAAGAGCAAGTAGATAAGATTTTTTATGAAGCATCACTTGCTGCAAATAAATTGAGAATTCCACTTGCAAAAATGGCAGTAGCTGAAACAGGCATGGGTGTTGTAGAAGATAAGGTTATTAAAAATAACTATGCTTCAGAATATATATATAATGCATATAAAGATACAAAAACAGTTGGTGTAATCGAAGAGGATAAAATTTATGGTTTAACAAAAATTGCGGAACCGATTGGTCTAATATCAGCAGTAATTCCAACAACGAATCCAACATCAACAGCAATATTTAAAACACTTCTTGCATTAAAAACAAGAAATGCAATTATCATTTCCCCACATCCACGTGCAAAAGGTTGTACGATTGAAGCAGCTAAAGTTGTATTAGAAGCAGCGGTAAAAGCAGGGGCTCCAAAAGGTATTATAGGATGGATTGATGTTCCATCTCTTGAACTTACCAACGAAGTAATGAAAAATGCAGATATTATCCTAGCAACAGGTGGACCTGGAATGGTTAAGGCTGCATATTCTTCAGGAAAACCAGCACTAGGCGTAGGTGCAGGTAATACACCTGTTATCATTCATGATACAGCTGATATTAAAACTGCAGTTAGTTCAATTATTCTTTCTAAGACATTTGATAATGGTATGATCTGTGCATCTGAGCAGTCAGTAACAGTACTTGATAGTGTATATAACGAAGTTAGAAAAGAATTTGAAGATAGAGGATGCTATTTCCTTAAAAAAGATGAAATTGAAAAAGTTAGAAAAACAATCATCATCAATGGTGCATTAAATGCAAAAATTGTTGGACAAAAAGCTCATACGATTGCAGCATTAGCAGGAGTAACAGTTCCTGAAGCTACAAAAATTATTATAGGTGAGGTAGAATCTGTTGAGATTACAGAAGAGTTTGCTCACGAAAAACTATCTCCAGTACTTGCAATGTATAAAGCAAAAACCTATGAAGAGGCAATTGAAAAAGCAACTGTTCTTGTAGAAGACGGTGGAATCGGACATACAGCTTCTCTATACATAAATGTAAATGAAAGAGAAAAAATCAATGAATTTTCAGCAGCGATGAAAGCTTGTCGTATATTAGTAAATACTCCATCTGCTCACGGCGGAATCGGTGATTTATACAACTTCAAATTAGCTCCATCTCTAACATTAGGTTGTGGATCTTGGGGTGGTAACGCAACATCAGAAAACGTTGGTGTAAAACACTTATTAAATGTGAAGTCAGTAGCTGAGAGGAGAGAAAATATGCAATGGTTTAGAGTGCCTGAGAAAGTTTATTACAAGAAAGGTAGTATGCCAGTTGCATTAGATGAACTTGGAACAATTATGAATAAGAAGAGAGCATTTATTGTAACAGATAATTTCTTATTTACTAATGGATATGCCAAACCAATTATCGATAAACTAGATCAAATGGGAATCGCATCTCACTGTTTCGCTGATGTTCAACCAGATCCAACATTGAAAAATGCTGAAGATGGTGCAAAAGCAATGGAAGCATTTAAACCAGACGTAATCATTGCACTTGGTGGTGGTTCAGCAATGGACGCGGCTAAGATTATGTGGGTACTATATGAGCATCCAGAAGTTGATTTCCAAGATATGGCAATGCGTTTTATGGATATCCGTAAGCGTGTATATACATTCCCTAAGATGGGTGAGAAAGCTTACTTCGTAGCAATCCCAACATCTTCTGGTACAGGTTCTGAGGTAACACCATTTGCAG
>CAYJKD010000282.1:0-3284 GCA_964370595.1 uncultured Lachnospiraceae bacterium | reverse complement strand
CATAGATTGAATTTCTCCACCATCCTGAGTAAAATATCCTTCTTTTATAAGAATACCTTTACTACCAGTCAGTGTCATAATACCAGATTTCATACTCATGCTAGTATAGTCTTGAATCGTGGCAGAATCAAAGATTGCACTTCCATAATTTTCAAATCTTCCTTGATCTTCAATTGATATACTAGATGAACTGATTTTTCCGCTTGCAGTGTTATCTAGCAATCCACCAGAGATAACAATCGCACCACTTAACAAATTTCCTTGATTCATTATACCGCTTAAATCTGGTAACCCATCAACGATTAGTTGAATTTCTGTAGTGTCTAGGGTTGTTCCAGCTGGTATTTCAAGCAAACCATCAATGATATAAAGTGAGCTATTTCTAGTTCTGCCTGTAGGTGTGATTTTTACATCACCTTCATATAACAGTTGCTGTAATTCATCTAGTGTAATATTCGTCCCAACAATTACTTCTGTTGATTCAGGTGCGCTACTACCACTATCATCATCCGATACTTCATCTACAGGTTTAACAATGTTCGTTTGTATGATTACCTTTTTATCATCTTGATCTTGTTCTAATTCAAAAATAAGATTTTCTTTTTGTATCTCATCCTCTTCTAACCGCTGCTCAGCATTATTAATAATGGAATCCACATCAAGAATACCTTCATTTCGAATCTTATCTTGCAGCTGTGAATTGTTTTTTAGTTCTACTGCTACAAATCCAGGTACATCAGTTGTTAATAGGTCAGTGATTTTAACCTCAACTACTTTATTTCCCGATACAGCATCTTCCACTACTTCCAGAACTTGACCCGATGTAATGGTTACTGTTTTTGCTTCTCCATCCATATTAATATATTGAAGAGTAATCTCTCCTTCTAACAATACAATACGTAATTTCCCCTCAATGGTTCGCTCCACATATCCAGATGTACCTCGAATACCTGTTACCATAGTTGACGTTCGAATGTTTAGAGATTCATCTGCATCTAAATCTTTGGTAATGTTAAAGAACATACTTCCACTGTTTAACAATACCTCTAGCATCTTGCCATTTTTTCTAACTTCTGCTTCACTTGTAGAATCAATCTTTAGTTGCTTTGTATCATCTAGGCTTAGCTGGGCATAACTCTTTATTTCGGTTTCAATGATATTTCCACTTGAAATTCGCATATTTTTTAGTGGAAATATAGCCTTACCAGAAGAATTCGATATGCTTACCTTACCATCCATCTCTACAAGTCTCATTTCTGTAGCTGTTGCTTTTTCTTCTGCAAGTAATGGTTGCACCGTTATACATGCAAGAATCAAACTTGCTGATAGCACTTTCATAGCTGTTTTCATATAATTTTTTTTCATTAGATCTCCTTTATCGTAAAAATGTGATTAAACTCTAGTCAAATAAATTCATTGAATTTAAGGGATATCATTAATCAAATTCTCTTCTAGAAAAATATCCTCTGTTTGATATTTGGTGTTCCATGATGTTCGTTTCTTATTTATGTCAGTTTTAAATGGATCTCCGGTAAATGCAGCTGTTTTAGTCTCACTATATTTTGTTCCCTCTAACCCTATAAGCTTATTCCAAGCAGAACCATTAAATAGCACTTCTTCACTAAAAAATTTCGTTATGTCATTTATGTAATTATCATATGCATAAATATAGTCAAATGGATAGATAATTTCATCAGCCCTTTGATTATTCCCAACAAAATCCCCTTTATATCCAATTGCTGCAATTGAGGAAATGCTTAGCCTTACCACATCGGTATTACCCTCATAGCGTTCAATCACACTACCATTTGAACGTACTAATCCACCAATTCCAACAATGGAGCTTCCTTTAATAATAAATGACGTATCAGATGATAGAAGATTTACTCCGCTTCCCATATAAAATTGTGATTCATTACCAAGTATTACACTCGTAACATTTATTTCTGGCGACATAATTCTTATCTCAATTTGCCCAAATCCATCTCCATCATTGATGTATATATTATCAGCAGTAATACTACTTGCAAATGCAAATATTGAATAACTACTTGGCACAGTATTTACTATATGTAAATCACCTTCTACAATGAGATGGTTTGTTGAATAACTTTCTCCCATGGGATCCAAAGTAACATCTCCAATAATCCTTACATTATATAACGCTAATTCTTCTAGCAGCTGCTCGGTATCCACGATTCCACTTGTAGGAGTTTCAAAGGTATTCGTTTGTAATGCAATTCCTGTTAATCGTTCATACCCTGTTGATAATTCTGTATACTCAGCCGCGGCATAATCAAGCTCGGTACTATCATAACTTACAGGAATCACTTCTTTCTCTGGAAGATTTAATCCTAATTTACTTGTAATGTTAGCTAAGGATGTAAATTGGATTAATCTAGAACCTATTTCAAATCCTTCGTCAGGATTTCCTACTAGATCAACTTCAATCATATGGTTTTCTGCTTGAAAGCTACCACCTTCAAAAATAATTTCATCCATACGTATTTCTGGTACTGTACTTCTTGGAATCTCTATCGTTACACCATCTCCCATAGATTGAATTTCACCACCATATTGTGTGAAATATCCTTCATTAACAAGGATTCCTTTATTCCCATTCAATAACATCGATCCAGACCACATCTCAAAATCGCTATAACCTTGGACTTGGGCTGATAGAAATGTTGCAGCTCCATAATTTTCAAATCTTCCTAAATTTTGAATCCTTTTGCTTGAGGCGGAAACACTACCAGTTTCCGTGTTATCTAGAATGCTACCAGAGACTACAAGCGCATCGCTTAATAAAACACCTTGATTTATCACACCAGTTAAATCTGGCTCTCCATCTATGGTAAGTTGAATTTCTGTGGTATCTAATTGAGATCCTTCTGGAATTTCACGCAAACCATTTATGATATATATAGAAGAATTTCTTGTTCTTCCTGTGGGTGTGATTTTCAAATAATAGTGTTTGCAGTTCATCTAGGGTAATATTGGTGCTAACTACTGTAACTGTTGGCATTGGTTCTAGGGCATTATCGTTATCACTATTGTCGTTATTGTTATTATCGTTATCAATTACAACATCGACTGATTCCAGCGTATTATTTTGAATAATCACCTTATTGTCATCTAGATTTTCTTCTAATTCAAATAAGAACTGCTCCTTTTGTTGTTCCTCATTTTCTAAACGTTGTTCTGCATCATTAATAATAGCATCAACATCAACGATTCCTTCATATCGCACTTTATCTTGAAGTTGAAGGTTGGTTTTTAATTCT
>CAYJKD010000281.1:3067-3297 GCA_964370595.1 uncultured Lachnospiraceae bacterium | reverse complement strand
AATTGAATCGGATATGTAAATATCTGATTCAGTGGTTTAAATGACGAAGATATCATAAAGATAAAGGGGAAGATATTAAGTAGCCCAAATACCATTAGTGCAATCGTTAAGATGATCTTTTCTATTTTTTTTTCCTTCATATTATCTCCTCCTTAACTCTCAAATCTCTTACGCATCTTCCACTGTACCATAGTCACGGTCATTACAATAGCAAACATAAAAATAGCTTG
>CAYJKD010000281.1:0-3057 GCA_964370595.1 uncultured Lachnospiraceae bacterium | reverse complement strand
TTCTATATGTAGAAAACGCTGTATTAATAATATTAAGTGGCAATACTGTCGTCGAGTCCCCTGGGCCTCCAGCTGTTAATACTTGGATAATAGTAAAGTTTTTTAAAGATCCAATTATTGATGTAATTGTTAATAAGAATGTAGTTGGCGCAATATTGGGTACCGTAATATATCTAAATGTTTGCCATATATTTGCTCCATCAATATTTGCAGCTTCTTTAAGCTCAGGTGGAACGCCTTGAAGTGCTGCTAAGTATGTTATAAATTGTAAACCCACACCTTGCCATACGGCAATTAAAATCACTGTAAACAGTGCAGAATCAGAACTCATCAACCACATTGGAGCATTCTCTATTCCTATACTCTGCAAAAACATATTAATCGGTCCAGATACAGGATCCAATAGAATCGTCCATACGATTGCAACTGCAACCAAATTAGATACATATGGCATAAATACCATACTACGGATCGTATTTCGCATATATAATTTCTGATTTACAAATATTGCTAACCCTAATCCTACGATTAAAATAAGTGGAACATACATCAGCGCAAATAAAAAACTGTTTTTTACTGAATTAATAAATACTTCATCTGTTAATAATTCTATATAATTAGATAATCCTATAAACTCTGCATTGTCTACTTTACTTATATATCTAATATCTGTTAAACTCATAAGAAACGTCATTATAATAGGTGCAAAATGAAATAAAGTATAACCTAGCAAATAGGGTGTAATAAATACCCAAGCTAGTACTGCTTCTTTTGAACTTTTCGATCCAAATCCTCTTTTCTTCATCCCGTTAATCTCCAATTCCATAAAATAACCTGCACTATTTTTATTAAAGAGTGCAGGCCCTTTTATATTAATGATTATTGATCATTTGTATCTTCAATTGCTTTATCCGCACGCTCTTTGATATTTTTCATAGTCGTATCAATGTCCTGTTCACCGATTCCATATAATCCACATTCATCTGTGAATGCTTTATTAATATCTGCTGCCGCAGGTCCTACTACCTTTTCTGCAAATGGTATAATTTCAGGATTGAACCAAGCTGCTCTAATATCTTCCACTGTAATTCCATCATCTGAAAGTGATGGAGCAAGCTCCTCTTCGATATATGTACTAATTTCATCATCCGTTAAATCTATTCTAGCTGGAACACGTCCACCATCCATTAAGTATTGATTCTCTGCGAATAATACCGCACACTCAAATGCTAATTCTTTTTGTTTGGAAGTCTCTGGTACAAAGTAACTAGATACGACTACACTTGTTGATGGGTCTTCGCCTTCTGGATAAGGCATTGGTAACATACCAGCTTTCCAATCTCTTGGATACTTTTCTGTATCAGTTAACCAAACGGTTGTCCAACCTCCTGCGACACTCATACCTACTTTTCCGGTTGTAAAGTAATCAATCGGCATTTGTTTACTTTCTTGCACTAAGAACTCTGGGTGTACCCCCTCTATGTTCCCTAAACCATAATAAAATTCAACTGCCTCTTTGAATAATAGGTCATCATAATTTGATGTACCATCATCATTGAAATGCTCTGCTCCCTTTTGCATTGCATACATATAGTTATAGTGGGCCCATAATGGATTAAATCCACCATATATATTAGATTCTGCCTCTGTTAATTGTTTTCCGACCTTAATGTACTCTTCCCATGTCCAATTATCAGCTGATGGATATGAAATACCTGCTGCATCAAATAAATCTTTATTATATAGTGTAACAGCTGTATCCACGAAAGCTGGAACTCCATAAACCACACCATCAAATACTGCTGGGTAATCTCCATATATACCTTCCATATCATACCCTACCGCTTCTGCTAAACCGTCAAGTGGCTCTAGAACTCCTGCATTATAATACGGAACCATATTAGCAACAGGTCCAAGGATCAAATCGAAACTCTCTCCCCCCATTAAATCAACCAATAACTTATCAACTTCTCCTACTACTGCATCTGGCAATACTACAGTTTCAACCTCAATTCCGTTATCTGCAGCCAAATCAATTAAATTCTGATATTCTTCTCTTCCTGATTCTGAAGCTTTAATAGCCCATCTTAAAGGTTCTGTTTGTTCTACCCCATCTCCGCTATTACTCGTTGCCTCATCAGGTTCTTCATTTGATGACCCACATCCTACAATAGTAGTAACCAGTAGGCTAGTTATAATTAACATTGCTAAAGTCTTTTTCATATTGCCTCTCCTTTTCCTGATTTTATATGATTTTCTTACGCTTATTATATGTGAAAAAACACCATGAATCTATCAACTAAATTTTAGATTTATGGTGTTTTCTTTTTATTATGTATTTTTTACAACTCACAAGGAATCTTAATTTCAATACATGTACCATTATTGATATTGCTTTTTACAAGAATTCCATACGCTTCCCCATAATATAATCTCAATCTTTGATGTACATTGATCATTCCAATTCCTAGGCATCGCCCTTCCTTACCTTGATTCATATCATAAGATATTGCTGGATGATCAAGTCTTTTGCATATATTTACCAATATATCCTCTGGTATTCCACAACCGTCATCTTCTATATAGAATATGATGCTATCCTCATCCCTTTCTATATGAATATATATAGTAATTTGGTCCTTCTGCTTCATCCCATGGATAATTGCATTCTCAACAAAGGGCTGTAATATAAGCTTAATTGTCTTCTGTTGTAACAGTTCTTCTTCATCCCAAGAGATTTTCAAACTAACCTTATCCTGAAATCTCATACTCTGCAAAAGAACATACATTTTTACATGTTCTAACTCACTTTCAATTCTTATCTTTGTCTTTCCCTTACTAACAGTAATATTGAATAATTGACCAAGGTAATATGCCATATCCGCTACCTTTGGAACACCTGCAACCCTTGCTTGCCACACAATAGATTCTAACGTATTATATAAAAAATGAGGATTAATCTGCGCAATCAATGCATCTAACTCAGCTTGTTGCTTCTTCTTTTTAATCTCATACTCTCGATTGATCAAATCATCTGTATTGGCAAGAAGTTCATTA
>CAYJKD010000280.1:0-3338 GCA_964370595.1 uncultured Lachnospiraceae bacterium | reverse complement strand
ATGATGGCAGAGCTTTATGGAAAATATGAAGGATCAAACCGTGGAAAAGGTGGTTCTATGCATATTGCTGATATGGATATCGGTATGTTAGGAGCAACTGGTATTGTTGGTAGCGGTATGCCTACAGCGGTAGGTGCAGCACTTTCAAGTGATGTATTAGAAAATGGTACTGTATCAATTTGTTTCCACGGAGATGGTGGAACAAACCAAGGTGTTTGGCATGAGTCAATGAACCTTGCAGCAGCTTGGAATCTTCCATGTATCTTCTTAATTGAAAATAATAGATTTGGTATTAAAACTAGAATTGAAGAAGCGAGTCGTGAAACAGATCTAGTTCACCGTGCAAAAGGATATGGCATGGAAGGCGTTGTAGTTGATGGATTTAACGTATTTGAAGTATACAAAGCTGTAAAAGCTGCAGTAGAAAAAGCACGTAATGGTGGTGGACCAACTCTGATCGAAGCTCGATTCGTTAGAATTTTAGGACACTTTGTTGCAGATGATCAAAAATACCGTGATCCACAAGAAGAGATCGATGCTTGGACAGCAGATCCAATGCGTAGAATTAGAGAATATCTATATGATCATAAGTTCTTTACACAAGAAGAAGTTGATGCTATCGAAAAGAGAGCTAGAGATGAAGTTGATGCAGCAATTGATTATGCAAGACATGAGTGTACAGAACCACCTGCAGATAGTCTTTATATAGATATCTATGCAAATGGTGAGATTATCGTCTAATTTTTGTAGAAACTATTAACTTAATATATATGAGAATGAGTTCGGACAAGTGGATCTGAGACTCGTTAGAAGAGGACATGAAATGAGTATAATAAATTATCGTCAGGCGATTAACGATGCCTTACGTGAGGAAATGAAAGCTGACCCAACCGTTGTTACTTTTGGATGTGACGTGGCACCAGGTGGATCGTTCGGTGTTACTTTAGGATTATTAGATGAGTTTGGACCAAAGAGAATTAGAAGTACACCAATTTCAGAGCCAGGATTTACAGGGGCAGGTATTGGTGCAGCAGCAACAGGATTAAAGCCAGTCGTTGAGATTCTTTATTCTGACTGGATCACTATGTGTAGCGACCAGATCGTAAACATGGCTGCAAAAATGCGCTATATGTTTGGTGGAAAGGTAAATATGCCTTTAGTAATCCGTTCTCCATTTGGAGCAGGTGGCGGGGTTGCTGCTCAGCATTCCCAGTCACTAGAAGCATGGTTTAACCATATTCCAGGACTTAAAGTTTGTTGTCCAATTACACCTTATGATGTTAAAGGTATGTTAAAAGCGGCGATTCGCGATGAGAACCCAGTAATGTTCTTTGAGCACAAGCGTGCTTACCAAATTAAAGGTGAAGTTCCAGATGGTGATTATGTAGTACCATTTGGTAAAGCAGCAATCCGTCGTGAAGGAACTGATGTTACTATCGTAACTTATTCTATGATGTCAGTACATGCTCAAGCGGCAGCAGACCAATTAGAAAAAGAAGGAATTTCTTGTGAAGTAATCGACCTTAGATCGATTTTACCATTAGACTATGAGACAGTAATGGCATCAATCGCTAAAACTGGTCGTGTGTTAGTAGTGCATGAGGCTATGGTTCGTGGTGGTATGGCTGGAGATATCATGGCTGAAATTATCGAACGTGGATTTGATTTATTAGATGCACCTCCAGCACGTCTGGGCGCGCTAAATGTTCCACTTCCTTATAATGCAGGATTAGAATCACTTTGTATTCCGACACCAGAGAAGATCAAAGAAGCAGTGTATAAAGTACTTAGCAATAAGTAAGGTAATAAAATTGTTGTCGTTCCCGTATAAACTAAGAAAATAGGAACGGCAACTCTAAAAGTCATTATTTAAAAGGAGAACACTATGTCAATTACAATGACACTCCCAAAAATTGGGGTAAACATGACAGAAGCTACGATTGCTGAATGGCTAGTAAAAGAAGGCGATGTCATTAAAGAAGGCGATGCGATTTTAAATGCTGAAACAGATAAAGCGACTCAAGATATCTATGCTACAGAAGGTGGAACCATTGGTAAAATTCTTGTAGCGGTTGGTGATTTAGTGCAAACACAAGAGCCAATTCTTCTATTGTTAGAGGATGGGGAAACTGTTGAAAGTTTAGCAAATGCAACTGCAGGGGCAACTGCAGAAGTGAAAGAAGAAGAAGTTGTTGATGGATATGGAATGTCTTGTGATGATAATGAAGCGAAGAAGGCAGCAATTGCAGCAGTTCAATCATCTACAGCAATACCAGCTCATGGCGCTTCTTTAAATAGCAGAGGTAAAGTTCGTATTTCGCCTCTAGCTAAGAAAATTGCTAATGACCATGGAATCGATATAACATTACTATCTCCTGCAGTTGAGGGAGAGCGTATTACTAAAGCAGATGTAGAAGCTTACTTAGCAGCTCCAAAGGCAGCTCCAGTAGCTACTTCGGCAGTACAACCTATTATTGCAACATCATCAGCAGTAACTTTAGTAGAAGGACAAGAAATCGTGGAGACGATTCCAGTATCAGGAATCAGAAAAGTGATTTCTTCTCGTATGAATCAAACCAACTTAGAGAAGCCAAGTGTACCTCTTACAACTACAATCTGCATGGATAAGTTAAAAGAATTGGCTAAGAGCTTCAAAGAGTCTGATGTTAAAGTTGGAATCAATGAGATGTTAATCCGAATCGTTGCTAGAGCATTAACTGAGCATAGATTGATGAATTCAGTAATGAGTGAGAATGAAATTTGGTTATTAAAAGATATTAATATCGGTTATGCAGTTGATACAGAAAAAGGACTTGTTGTTCCTGTTATAAGAAATGCAGATCATAAAACTATGTTAGAGATCTCAGATGACTTTAGAGGAAAAGTACAAGGAATTAGAGAGAACAATTTCTCGGCAGACGACCTTGTAGGTGGAACATTTACAATTTCTAACTTAGGAATGTTTGGTGTTGAGCATTTTGCTCCAATCATCAACCCTCCAGAGTGTGGAATTCTAGGTGTTGGAACCATCAAGCAAGAGTTTGTTCCAGATGAAAATGGAGCACCTGTTCTTAAAAATATGATGAAGGTAACATTGGTATTTGACCACAGAATTATTGATGGAGCCCCAGCAGCTCGTTTCTTGAAGCGAATTGTTGAATTAGCTGAAAATCCAATGATGTTACTATAATTAAGGAGCGAAATAATGAATAAATTTGACGTAATCGTTATTGGTGGTGGTCCAGGTGGATACGTAGCAGCAATCAAGGCTGCTCAACTAGGCAAGAAAACTGCTATTATAGAGCGTGACGAACTAGGTGGGACATGTTTAAACTGGG
>CAYJKD010000279.1:0-3341 GCA_964370595.1 uncultured Lachnospiraceae bacterium | reverse complement strand
ATGAAATACTTCTTCCATCTTGTAACAAAAGATTTCCTTCTCGATCAAACTTATAATTTTCTTTAATTTTGTCATAATCTATTCTATATCCAAGTGTCATAATTATCTTCGACGGTGGAATTTCAAATTTTTTTAAATTTTCATTTTTTGACTTAGGTATATTAAACTTATTGCAAAACATATTATCATATCCATGTACCCTACCATCAAACAATAAAATTTCTTCTCCTGTTTTTGTATCTTTTGCGATTAATATTACTGGCTCTTCCTTTTTCTTTAAATCTCCGCTATACCACACTTCTAATAATTCATTTTCTATTGATGAACAAAGAGAAAGTGAGATCAAATCTTTTCCTGTATAGTTTTTTACATAATCTTCCAAATAAGTTGGCACTCTCATGTTTTTCACCCCTCATACAACTTAAACTACTCTACACATACCCCTATTGTTTTACAGTTCAAATTATTAATGACTTGCATTTAGGTTAACTTCCATTTATTTTTCTAAAATAGTTTCATGAACATCACCTTCTTTCGTACACATTATCTATAAAATCATATTGTTTACTATTACTTGCCATTAGTATATCAGATTTATTATTTAATTACTATATAATTTTAATTATTTTCTAATAATATATGTTATTTTTTCTAAACTAAATTCTATTTCACATAAAACAACTAAGTTGCTATAGTAATACAGAACAAAAAAAATTATGAACAGTGCTAAAATTTTCATTTTTGCACTATCCATAATTTAGTTTTTAATAAATTAATATATGCTCATATAATCCCCATGTGCTTCAATCAATTCATCACACATTGCCACAATATCATCTATAGATAACTCTGCTGCTGTATGAGGATCAAGCATTGCTGCATGATATATATGCTCTCGTTTTTTTGTAACCGCTGCTTCGATTGTAAGGAGTTGTACGTTTACATTTGTCATGTTCATTGCTGCCAATTGTATTGGTAATCTTCCAACATGACAAGGATTAATTCCTGAACCATCTACCAAACATGGAACTTCTACACATGCATCCAAAGGTAAATTATCGATCAATCCATGATTCATCACATTTCCTCCAATTTTATATGGTTTATTTGTCACAATTGCTTCCATAATATATGATGCATATTCTAAAGATCGTGTATGTGTTGCTTTTCCATCAGCCATAATTTCTTCTCGCTGCTTATCCCATTTTTCAATTTGTTCAATGCATCTCCTTGGATATTCATCTAGTGGAATATTATACTGCTCAATTAATTCAGGATATTTACTCTTAATAAAAAATGGATTGTACTCTGCATTATGCTCACTAGATTCTGTACAGTAATAGCCGAAGCGATTAATGTACTCGTAACGCACCATATCCTTATGCTTTTCTTTTTCATTTTTTTCTTTTGCACGTTTCTTAATTTCAGGGTAAAGATCCTTTCCATCTTTATCATTTATTTTCAATAGCCATGCCATATGGTTTATTCCAGCAATCAGCTCTGTTCTTCCCTCTAACTGATCTGCCATATCTAACTCTTCTAATAACTTTTCACTACAAACCTGTACACTATGGCATAATCCAATGGTTTTAATTGAAGTATATCTTTGCATAAACCCTGTCAACATTGGCATAGGATTGGTATAATTCAAGAAATATGCGTTAGGACAAACTTCCTCCATATCATTAGCAAAATCACGAAGCACTGGTATTGTTCTCAACGCTCTCATAATACCACCAATTCCTAATGTATCACCTATTGTTTGCTTTAAACCATACTTTTTAGGAATTTCAAAATCGGTTATTGTACATGGATCATATAATCCTACTTGAATTGCATTTACAACAAAATTTGCATTCCGCAATGCTTCTTTTCTTTCTTCAACACCTAAATATGTCTTAATAACAGCTCTATTTTCATTTATATTACTATTGATTGTCGATATAAGTAGTGCAGATTCCTTCAATCGTTTTTCGTCAATATCATACAAAGCAATTTCACTGTTTTGAAGTGCAGGAGTGCATAAGCAATCTCCAATTACATTTTTTACAAATACTGTACTCCCTGCCCCCATAAATGTTATTTTAATCATTGTACTTCCTCCATTTATACATTGTATTATTATAATCCAATTATACGCAACAAATAAGCGCTTGTCTTTATAATTCGTTTCCTATAATTGGTGTTATGTTGCATTTTCTTCTCTGCCGTGATAAAATATATTTTATTTTCACATTCTAATATTAGGAGAATTACATGAATAAACCTTTGATTGAATTTCGCACCAAACCTACCATTAGTGAATTTCCACCTTTAAATCTATATTTTTGTGGAAAAGAGACTTGTTTACCATCCCATTCTTTCGGACCAGCCATTCGTCCTCATTTTCTACTTCACTATATTGTTGATGGAAAAGGTCACTATGTTGCTAATAATAAAACTTATGATTTATGTTCAAATGATGTTTTTCTCATAAAACCAAATCAATCCACATTGTATTATGCTGACAAAAAAAATCCTTGGTCCTACATATGGCTAGGGTTTAATGGTTCTGATGCACTTCGCTTTACTGCGGAATGTGGGTTTCATGACCAAAACTTGGTTACTTCTATTACTAGAGCTTCTGAATTTGAAATTACCTTAAACCGCTTATTAAAAGCCTTTCAAACAAATACAATCAATGAGTATGCATTAACAGGACATCTTTACTTATGCCTATCTTATTTGCTAAATAATAGTGATTATTGGGATTCTACTAAAAAAGTGAACAACTATTATCACCTTGCAGTTGAATATATCCATACGAATTACTGCTATGATATTAAAGTTCAAGATATTGCTAGATCTATCGGAATTGATCGAACCTATCTCTACAAACAGTTTATAAACGAAATTGGTATATCCCCCCAACAATATTTAATCTTGCATCGCCTCCAAATTGCTAGTGATCTTTTAAAAAATAGTAACTTGACCATTGCAGAAATTGCACTTTCTTGTGGATTCCAAGATATATCAGCATTTCATAAACATTTTAAGCATCACTATGGTATCACACCTTTAAACTTCAGAAAAAAAACTTGACCCTTGCTCATATCAGTAAAGAAAAAAACAATTGGACGGTTTCATTTCCAATTGTCTTTTTCTTTATATATTAACTTTCTGCTATATGATTACAAAATCTTAATGAATTTGATTCTTCTGCCGCTTTTTTCAATAATTTTTGACTTACTAATAGCTTCACATGGTCAGTACCTAATACTTCTTCATAAATTTTAATTGCATTTTCAAAAGAATTCATCGCTTCAAAAATATCATTTGAATTAATTGTTGAAGTATACATA
>CAYJKD010000278.1:0-3357 GCA_964370595.1 uncultured Lachnospiraceae bacterium | reverse complement strand
TATAATATGAGTATCCTCATAATAAATCGTGTTTTTGAAATTTAAATTCTTTGTCTTAAACATAGCGCTCCTTTTTTTGAAATATTATATCGAATATCGATATCGAATATCGTTATAATATCATAAAATACTAACATATGCAAGACTACATTTTAATTTAAATTGAGGAAATTGGATGAAAGCTATACCGACTTGCCATCAGAATAACTGATTTTATAAAGAGTATTGGAGAAACGTAGTGTTACATAGAGAAATATACGCTTATGGGCATTGTTACTACTGAAAGAAACCCGATGTGTCAATCAGCATATTGAAACAACTGATTGACACATCGGGCTATTTTTTTTGTCGATTAAGTAAAATGATAATGAGGGTAAATGTAATAACCTCTGTAATTGGCATTGCAAGCCAGATGCTATTAGGAGACGCAATTAATGGCAGTAAAAGGATTAATCCTCCACTAATAACAACTCCTCGAGTGACGGCTATAATAAATGCGATGTTTGCCTTCATCGTAGATTGGAAGTAGTAAGTAGCATAAATATTAAAAGGAAGTAGTACAAACGATATGCTATAGAGCCTGATAATGGTAGGTGCAATCATAAGCACTTGCTGTGTTGGATTCATAAATGCATAGATAAATGATGTGGGAAAGAGCATGGTTACAAGAACCCATAGTGTACTGATGATCATAACCGTTATTACATTGTATTGAAATAGCTTACGAATTCTACCTAGTTCATTGGCGCCATAATTGGAGGATAAAATTGGTTGGGAAGCTTGTCCAACACCATAAGCACAACATTGAACAAAGATTGAGATATTTACGATAATTCCATACACAGCAAGTGCATCACTCCCCAAATATTTCATAATCTGTATGTTAAATAACATGGTCAAAAATCCTACTGCAACATCTACAAACGAAGTGGAAAATCCGAGTATTACAATCTGCTTCACTTTTTTTGCAATTTTAGTTGGTTTGATAAATTGTAGGGTGTTCTTGGAACTCTTAAAGTGTAGGAGCATGACAGATAGGGATAAGAAAGCTCCTAGACAAGTTGCTAAACCTGCGCCTAGGATTCCCATATCCAGTACAAATACAAAAAAGATATCTCCAAATACATTAAATACACCGCCAATCATAACTGCTTTCGATGAAAGCATGGGGTTTCCATCATTTCTTAAAAAGCCAGCCATAAATTGCATAAATAGAAACACTGGAACCGAGAATTTTACAGGGACTAAATATTTGTTCGCATAAGGAAGTAATGTTTCATCTGCACCTAGCATAATCAAAATTTCATTCTCAAACAGAATAAGAGATATCCATAAGATAATAGAAATGGTTGCAGTCAACAAAAACCCTACAGTAAAATATCCATTTGCTTTTGTACGATTACAGCTACCTGCACTTTTATTAAAGTTAAACAAGGTAGAAGCTCCGATACCTGTAAGTAGACCCAATCCGAAAATTACATTCCAAATAGGTGCAATAATTGCCATAGCGGCAGATCCATTAGGACCATGGTACTGACCAACTGCAATCATATCTACAAGCCCGTAAACGGATGGGAGTATGGCTCCACCAAGTGATGCAATTAAATAGTTCAAATAAATATTTTTGAGATTTCCTTTAATTAAATCCATATTTCCTCCTAAAATAAAAAAGCTGGATAAGAATTGTGCATTGCACATTATCTTATCCAGCATGTTGGTTAAATAAAACATACCCTCCGATACAACGCTTGTATATTAGCACGCTTGTTAGGGATTGTCAATATATGAATTTGGTAAAATAGAGGGATTCATATACTAGTGGATTTCAAAATCAATTGAATTAATAAGAAAAGTCTGATATCATCATACTATCAAGTATCTATTGAATCACATCTGTGATTCTGTATTATTCTTTTAATTCAGAACAAGTCTTGTTCTGTTCAAAGTTATTCAGATGGATGATTTTTGTGAGTAACTACAAAGATCATTTCTTTACAAACTCCCAAGAAACAATTATACTAAAGGAAGAAGGAATCGTATGGAAAAAGAACGTACCTATGTAGAATTACTGCAATGTGTTCCAAGTGAAGTAAAAAAAGCATTTGAAGAAATAGAGAGTGGAACAAGGCTTCCAGATTTATGTTCAGATTTGGTATTTAAGAAAATTTTCGACCCAGATATACACAAGGATCGAGTTGGTCGTCTATTAAGTTTGATATTTAATAAAGATATGGAAGTAATATCGTCATTGAAACAAGAAATACCAAAGACAACAATTTACGGTAAAAGTACAGTAAATGACTTGGTGGCTAAGTTATCATCGGGCTCTGTAGCTAATATTGAGATGCAGGTATTAGCACAGGAATTTATTGTTGAGCGAATGGATATCTATGCCTCTGATTTAATTTTGCTACAATATTCTGTGGAACAAGGAATGAAGAAGACGGATTTCATCTATAGAGATGTGAAATCATCGTATCTAGTGGTATTTATGAAAAAAAGTCCTCAGATATTTTGCCACACGAAAGAGTTTATTCATTTTAAAAAGAGTATTACAGATACAGGTGTTGAATTAAATCAATTAGCAAAAATTGTATACATAGAATTGGAAAAGTGCATCTCTTATGTGAAAGAATATGGAATTGATGAGGATAACCGAGAACTCTATGAGTGGTTAATGTTAGTTGCAGATGTTAATGACAAGGAACTCGTAGATACAATTGATTTGAATGAACATAAGGTATCGATTTTAAATGAATTAGTTTCTATGTCAAAAAATAAAGAGGAGTTGATGGCGATGCTTAGTGAAAAATATGCACAAGTAACAAGGAATAGTGAAAATGCACAGTTTAGAGAACAAGGATTGGCAGATGGAAAACGTGAAGGAATGCAGCTTATGACATTGTCAATCATTCGCAACATGTATATTCAAAATATGGATATAGCAGAGATGAGCCGCATTCTAAATAAGTCAGAATCGGAAGTCATAGAAGTAATAAAGCGAATAGAACTGCATCCGAATATGACAGACGAAGAATTAATGGAGTTAACATGATAGCAAAAATGAAACAAATGCAAACGTAATGAGTGGTACAGTTACAGAACAGGCAGGAAGGTACTATGTATCCATTGTTTGCAAAGTGGAAGAAACAACGAGTGGTAAACTAATAAATGATCCCCTAGGTATTGATTTAGGTTTGAAAGATTTTGCCATTCTAAGTAATGGAATCAAAAAGAAGAACATAAATAAAACTTCAACCGTTAAAAAGTTGGAAAAGAGATTAAAACGAGAACAAAAACGACTTTCAAGAAAATATGAATGTCTGAACAAGCAAAATAGAGAAAAAGGAGAAGCTA
>CAYJKD010000277.1:0-3364 GCA_964370595.1 uncultured Lachnospiraceae bacterium | reverse complement strand
CAACATTGATTCTTACCAACTCATCAATATCAACTTTCTTTAGATAAGAGTTAACTAATACCTGTTGAATAATTTGGAATAATGCACTTGCTACCCAGTATATTCCAACTGCAGCTGGAAATGTAAAACAGAAAAATACCGACATCAATGGCATCATAATGCTCATTTGTTTCATCATTTGAGCACCTGGAGCATCTGGATCTTGATTCTGATTTGCAGACATCAATTTTGTACTATACCATTGCGTTAAACCAGCTAAAACTGGAATCAACCATGCCAAATTAGGTATCCATCCTTGAAAAGGATTTGATGCAAGCTCAATTCCTAAAAAGGTATTCATTGAATTGATTGTTTCTGCATTTGTACTAATAATATTTGCAACACTAGAGAATTCTTCTGCAAGTAAATCCCACTGGCTTGGATTTAGCTTATAAAGAATATCAACCATTTTATTACTGAGCACTTCACCTGATAAACCAGTTAAATCACCGATATTAACAGTACCAGTTAATGGAACTTCATTTGCATTTGCAAATTCTACTAATTGTGTCGCTGCACCCTCAGTAAGTGCACTTGGATCACTTGTTCCTGTTATTGCATAAACAACATTTAGATAATAATTTTTTACAGAACTTACATATGCAGGTATATTATATACGACTCTATATAAAGCGAACAAAATAGGCATTTGAATCAATAATGGTAAACATCCACCTGTCATCGAAGTACCGTACTTTTCATATACGGATCTCGTTTCGGTATTCATTTTCATCATAGATTCATTGTCTTTTTTACCCTTATACTTTTCTTGAATTGCTTTTATTTCTGGCTGCATAACTGCCATCAATTTAGATGATTTTTGCTGCTTAATTGTCATTGGAAACATAAGCAATTTTACAGCTAATGTAAATAGTATAATACAAAGACCAGTATTTAAGATGCCTACAGTATTAGTAAGTCTAAATAAAGCATCCATAATCCATCCTAAAACCTCAGCAACTGGTCCTAGCAGATCACCGGTTTTTGTCAAAATCATATACTCCACTTCATTACCTCCTTAATTTTTAGGGAACTGGATCATAACCGCCTTTGGCAAACGGATGACATCGAAGTATCCGCTTAATCGCTAACCATAGTCCTTTCAACACACCATACTTGTTAAGTGCTTCAATGGCGTATTGAGAGCACGTTGGTGTGTATATACAGTGAGTTACAACTTTTAAAGGAGATAAATACTTTTGATATCCTCTAATCAATAAAATTAAAAATTTCTTTATCATATTCTCACTTCGATTCTTCTTTTATGTTATGCAGTTCACATAAATGTGCAAATGCACATTTTATTTTTTTAAAATCTGAATCTTTTGCAGCTAATCTCGCTACTACTACAATGTCTAATCCTTCTTTCAAATCGTCTTTACTTAATCGAAAAACTTCTCTTATCAAACGAGTAATGTGATGTCTTACTATACTGTTACCTACTTTTTTACTCACAGATATTCCTATTTTTTTTTCTTTATCATGTCTGTATTTTACATACATAACTAACTGTTTGTTGGCAAAAGACTTACCTTCATTGTAAACAGAACGAAATTCACTGTTCTTTTTTATACTGGGAAATCGCTTCATAATACCCTTTCCATTAAACAAATTATATTTACAGACAGACAAAAATAGGTCACAATTTCTTGTGACCTAGGTTCATTATGCAGATAATTTAGCTCTACCTTTTGCTCTTCTAGCAGCTAATACTTTTCGTCCACCTGGAGTACTCATTCTAGCTCTGAATCCATGAACTTTAGATCTTGATCTCTTTTTTGGTTGAAATGTCATTTTCATGTTACAGCACCTCCTAACAAATAATTTATCCTAAATACATTTAGACTATTTTAATCAAGTAATTAAACATCTTCTCAATTATATAGAAAACATAGGGCCACGTCAAGTGATTTTTATAGTAATTATCTATGTTTTTCCAATTTTATAGTTTCAATTTTAATAATACCTTACCTATAAAGGTAACTAAAACAGCTGCAGCAATTGCTTCTGGAATCCCTGATACTACAATTGTACCCATAATTAAACCAAAAACAGCACTTAATTCACTTGCTCTAGCTGTAGCATATTCGCTAGCAAATAAGAAATATATACTTGCCATAACAGTGATTGTATTTGTTATTGATCCTATAAAACCTACAATAGCTAGCCCAACTGTTTGATTCATTTTACATTTTTTTAATAAATTCCAAAAAAATCCAGTTACAACACCAATTAGAATTCTACAACCTACAGATATCCATAGCGCTTTTATTGCACCTGGGATTCCAGTATTGCTTAAGAATGGTGAAAATGCAAATGAAAGTAATGTAGGTGTCATAGTATTACTAATCAAAGAACATATACCAAACACACCTCCAAGTATTGCTCCTGCTCTTACTCCTAACATAATCGCTCCAATTATTACAGGGATATGAACCGTTGTTGCCTTAATAACTGGTAATTGTATCATTCCCAAAGGAGTATTTGCTAGTAAAATTACAATTGCTGACAAAAAACCTACTTGCACCATCCACTTTGTATTGGATCCACCGCTTTTCCAATTTTTTTCTTTATTCATTTTTTCCTCCTGCTACTGTTCTTTTATTAAGATACAATGCTATACCTTTCTATTTTATTTACTATGTCAATATTTGTCAATCTTAAATAGTTATCCACATTTTGGGGATAACTATGTTGATAACCATATGGATAAAATGTTGATTTTGTTGTTTTCCATTGAATTATTCTTTATTTTGTTATACAATGTAATTTAGAGTGGATAAATGTGCTTATCCACAATGGATGAATCAGGAGATAATTGGTATGTTAGAAGCTATAATGGAAAAATGGAACAGTATTTTGCAGTATATAAAGGAAGAGCATGAAATATCTGATATTTCGTATACTACTTGGCTTGAGCCACTACAAGTATATTCATTAGATAATAATATTTTACGAATCATTGTACCTGATGCGTATTTTTTGAGCTATATAAATAAAAAATATAGCCTTCTTATTCGTATCGGTATTGAAGAGATTACTCAAATCCGTTGTGAAATAGAATTAGTTGTCCGTGAACAAGTAAAAAAAGATGCTGAATCCTCAGCCTTAAATTTAAATTCACAACCTATCGTTAACCAAACAATAATACAAAATGCTAATTTGAAACCAAATTATACTTTTGATACTTTTGTTGTTGGTGCTAATAACAACCTAGCTCATGCAGCTTCTTTAGCAGTTGCTGAATCACCTGGTGAAATTTATAACCCACTATTCATTTATGGTGGTGTTGGACTTGGGAAAACACACTTAAAGCATTCTATTG
>CAYJKD010000276.1:0-3381 GCA_964370595.1 uncultured Lachnospiraceae bacterium | reverse complement strand
CAGCCATACCATTCATAAATATAGAATTTACCATTGAGGTAAGAAATTTAAAATGCTATACTTCTAAATAAATGAAAATTGATTTTTTATAGAAGTAAGAAGAAAGATCTATTAATAGAAAAATTAGAAAAGAATCAAGCATATTCTTATTTTATTGGAGGAAATACTATGGAATTGAAAAACGGACTAATATTGAATATTGAAAAAGCAAAACGAGAGGATGCTGCAAAGATAATCGAATATCTAAACCAAGTTGGTGGCGAGAGTGATAATCTACTATTTGGCTTAAACGAATTTCATGTGAGTGTAAGTGATGAAGAAAATTTTATTGATAAACTAGCAGCTTCAACAACATCTGCATTGTTAATTGGAAAGACCAATGATGAAGTCGTAAGTGTAGCAACAATAATGTCGCCTCATCGACCAAGAATTGCACACCAAGCTGATATATCGATCTCTGTAAAGAAAAAATATTGGAATATGGGAATTGCAACCCATATGATAAGCGAGTTGATTTCCTTTGCAAAACAAAATCAGATAACAAAGATTCTGCATTTAGGTGTGAAGGCTGAAAATACAAATGCAATTTGCCTATATGAAAAAATGGGATTTGAAAAAATAGGAGAATATAAGAATTTTTTCAAAATAGGAGACTTGTATTATAATGAAATACTGATGAATTTATACTTATAATCGGATTATGGCTGTTTGTTCGTAATTCCTACATAACGAAAAAGAAACAAAACCTACCTTTTACAACTGGTGTAGGTTTTGTTTCCATATTTATAGATTAACACAGATAATATGTTTCCATTTTATCGATGTTGGTCTATGAGTATAACATTTCCATCAGGATCAGTAATCATAAAACTTGCTGGTCCTTGCTCCATTGACTTATCTGTTTCTGTTATAAAATCTAGTTTTTCATTTTTTAAACTTCGTTCAATCTCCCTAATATCAGTAAAAGGATTTATTTCTTCTGCATTTTCATTCCATCCCGGATTAAATGTGAGGATATTACCTTCAAACATCCCTTGAAATAATCCGATTAATGCGTTTTCATTTTTCATGATGAGATAATTTTGTGAAAGATCTCCACCAAAATGTGTAAATCCTAATTTCTCATAAAAATCTTTTGATTTTGACAAATCTTTCACTGCTAAACTCAGTGAAAATGCTCCTAAATTCATATTCTATTCCTCCAATACCATTCTTATAAAAATACATGTTTAAATAAGTTCCAAATTATTACACATCGCCGAATTACCACTATTTGCAAACGTATTTGTATGTGAATAACTGTTAATGCTATTATATGAAAAGTATGCGCTACTTTCAAGGTTTATCTAAAATTATTACAATCGTATGGTTTCACATGTTACCTATAAATAGAAACAATTCAACCATAATAGAATGTAACATTTTTGACACAATCTAAGGATAGTAAATTTATATGTTATACTCACTGATATCAATAGTGAAGGAGAGAAGTCAGATGAGAAAATTGGGAATAATACTTTCTATAAGTTTAGTTATGACATGCAATCTAACCGCCTGCCAAAGTAATAAGATTATATCAGAAACGCAAAAGGAGACTACCACAAGTAGAGAAACGCAAGTTGCGACGATTACAAGTATGCAAGAGCGAGAAGTCCCCGAGTTTGATGGGGTCATCTTTACTTATAATGGAATAGAGTATGACATTAGCGAAAGAACACAACTAGTAAATTCCATTATGGAGGTGGATTTCATATCAGAGGATTTTCTAATTTATGGTCATATTAATCCAAATGTGATTTATTATGGTATTTTTGATACGGAAGTCAATGACTTTGAAGCAGAACTATATGGAACAAATTTAATCTGGCACAGTGATGATATATCTACAGCAATCTATTATGATTGGACGAATCAAATGATTTATGATTATGATGGAAATGTGATAGCTGAACTTGAATTATCTGAAAATGATATGGTAGAAGAAATACAATTTATCAATAACAATACAGAAATAGAAGTTAAGATATATGAGGAAGGACAAGGGTATATATATAAAGGTTTTTCTTTTTAAAATATTTGGTTGATGAATTGATTGTAAAATTTACATAAAATATATAAAGAAATATGTATATTGTTGAACTATAATTGTGTCAATGTTAAAATAGTATGAGAATAAATTTGATCAGATATGTATATATAGGAGGCTATTTATGAAAAGGGGAAGAAAACAGGTTTTATCAAGTACCTTAGCTCTTGTAATGATGATTAGCATGATTCCAACGAGTATTTTTGCAAGTGATTCAAAATTAGACAACTTACAAACCAATGTGATAGTCAGTAAGATAGACCCTTTGTCAGAAGAAGTGCTTACACAAGTTTTTCGTGTTGGAGATTATGATGCTGAAGTTTATCTACCAGATACAATTACAGTACAGATAACCTCTATATATGATAACCAGAAGAACGTTGAAAATGATGACAATATACTATTATTTGGAACTAATAGTAATGCAGATTCGATTCCACCCATATCAAATACGCAAGATGGTGTTGTACTTGATCTTATATGGAAGGAACCTATTTTTTCTGTAGATAAAGTAGGGACTTATGTATATACATCATCACTTTCTAAATCAGGATATGAACTAGCAAAAGACGTAAATTTGCCGACAATTACAGTGAATGTAAAGCCTCTATCAGATGATTTTTTAATAGAGGATATACAAAATAGTAAAAGGATAGCAACTATTTCAAATAGTTTGTTAATCGATTCTTACAATGAGGAAATCACAGTAGGAGATTTTACTATAAAAGGCGGAATAAAAGATACAGATTATGAATATGATAATGAAGTATTGACCATTCTTAGTAGTAAAAAATTAGAAATATCTGGGATAAGTACGCGAGATACAATAAGGGTTGAGAATGATACAAATGCAAATCTGGTATTTAAAGATGTTAATATCGACGTTCGTGCCAATTCTTCAAAGTGTGCATTAAAAATTGTAGATACGGCATCAGTTAAGCTAACCATAGAAGGAGATAACTTCTTAAAAAGTGGATCTGATTATGCAGGTATACAAGTATTGCAAGGAGCTACACTTGAAATTACAAAGGAAAGCACAGGGTATATAGAGGCAAAAGGAGGGAGTTTAGGAGCAGGAATTGGTGGTGGAAAGAGTCTAACTACAGTAGGAACGATTATAATACGTGGAGGTACCATTAAGGCTATTTGTGGAGAGTATGGAGCAGGAATCGGCGGTGGTGGCACACCTGAAAGTGGTAATGGAGGAACCATTACCATATATGACGGAACGGTTACTGCCGTTGGAGGCTCTTGGGGCGCAGGAATTGGTGGTGGAGCATCTCATAAATCAGGTC
>CAYJKD010000275.1:0-3391 GCA_964370595.1 uncultured Lachnospiraceae bacterium | reverse complement strand
ATAGCATAAAGAAATTGTTATCAACACTAAAAACCAAGTAGTTTCTATTATCTGCGTGCCATTTATATGCTAATTCATTATAGAGTGTAAATTCTTCTAATGTGGCGTTTTCAGTATCAATAATAAATTGCGAAGATTGCTGACTGATTAATATTTCAAAGCTATTACCTTTAGAGTTTTCATATTCTAAAAGCAATGTATTCTCCAAATCAAATTTATTTTTTATGGCAAAGCCTTCTGGAATATAGCCGAACTCATAATCAGTTATATCTTTAGATTCATCACCACCATCTATTAACTGAAATGTAGAAAACTTCTCGAAAGTTTCAACCACAAAGGTTATTACTGCTGCTCGAACTTCAGGGCTTATTACCATTGCAGTGCCAAGACCTAGCGTAAGTACCAAAATGGCTACAGCTACTCGCCTAACAACTAGGTGAAATAGGTGTATTGTGCCATTCCTTTTAAGAGGAGAAGGAACAGTGTCAAGATTTTGACTATCTGCTAAGGCTTTTGATACTACATTAATCATATTAGCTTCAGATATTACTGTACCCTCAGTCAATCCAATAGATTTAGAAAGCAGAACAATATAAAACTTAAGAATGCCTTTAGCATTTGCTACTGTGTAAATATCTTCAGTATCTTCAGCTGAAAAATTAAAAACGTATTTTGCATAAAATACAAATTGAATTTTTTCTGGTAATGCAAGGAAAGCTTTAAGTAATATTTGTTCTTGTTCTTGTGTGATATAAATCTCAGCACCAAGTTTGTATCGTGACATAATTTGATATTCCTGCTCAGTTAATTGAAGAGCAGCTATATGTAAATTCTCACTCTTCATAATTTCGCCTCCTTCTCATATAGCTCTTTTAGTTTAGCGAGAATACGCTGACCTCTTTTTTTAGCAGTTTCTTCTGATATATTAAATATAGAAGCAACTTCTTTAAAGCTTTTATTATAACCATATTTTAAGTAAACAAGTTTCCGTTCATCTTCACTTAATTTTGTTACAACGCTTAATAAAACATCTATATTATCATCCTGAAAATCAAATTGCGAAGTTTCATCAGCTTTTCGGTCAAGTTCTTCACTATCTACTAAAATAACATGCTTTTCTTTTCTAATCATATCAAGGGAAGTATTCCTCACTATAGTAACGCAAAAAGCAGTCCTTTGGGGACACGAAAGAGTGGATATTTTAGATATATTTTTAATGACTTTTATCATTGATTCAGATACGGCATCTTTAGCTGCTGCATCAGACTTTAAATAGGAATAAGCAACATTATAAAATTTAGTTTTATTATCTTTGAAAATTTCTTCTACTAAGTTTCGCTCATCATCGCTAAGGCTGCATAAGTATAGAAAAAGCATAGAACCTCCACTTCTATATTTCAATTAATTCATTATGAAATCAATAATATTTATTGAGTGAATACCTTCACAGTTTATTTGTTATATAATACTCAACTATTTATAAACATACGAATTGCACTCAACTAGAAACCAATATTGTATTCAGTTCATCTTCAAGACTTTGTATTGTTGACATAATATCTTCAAAGCTCGGCTTGTTTCCAAAAATCATATTTTGCATATGGGCATAATCATCTTTCAAAGTTTGCAAATTGTATTCTGGGGGCATTAACTTTAAAGTACCAATCTCAGCTAAATCATATCTTGCCCAAGGGCATCTGTAGAATTTATCCTTAAATTTAACTACTTTATCAAGTAATTCTAAATCAGCTAAAGCACTAGACTTTACAAATGAATTAGCCATACAGTATAAATCATAATAATGTCTTGAATATCTTGTTGGAAAGGATTTTTCAATCGGTCTATAAGCCTCTCTATGTAAAATTGTTATTTTTTCCAAAAAGTGCGTTTTGGCAACACTGTTAATATACTGGTTTCGGGCTTTTCGAACAAATTTGGATATATATCTGCTGCATAAGGAGAAATTAATTTGGCTTCAGTAGGTGTCCATGCGGCTAGAGCTCCAATTTCAAGACGAATTACTGGCAAAATACTTGTATCATCAAAATCTTTGCTGTATGCGAATACAATAGTTTGAGGATCAGAGTCTTCGATATAACAATGTGTATATGTACTAAGTTCTTTTTGGATGTTAGAAGATATCGATGGCATAAAAATTTCCTTTAAAAAATTTTCTGTCCTATGGTTGATATCTTTGTTAAATATATCTTGTTTTGTTTTACTGCGTTCTTCCCAAGGTTCACTTAATGTTAATCCAAGAACGCGCCAATCAAGTATTAAATCTATATCTTCAGAAAATCGTTCAATAAGAGCATAAGCCTTAGATAGGCTTGTGCCTCCTTTAAACGCTATATGATTTTTTCATTCACAATGCTGGAAAAGGTAGTCTAGCATAAAGCATACCCAAAAATCTTTTTCAATTATGGCATCTGTTAGACGCATTTTTGCAGCAGTATTTTGGAACAATGCTTTTCTATCACTTGAATTTATCTTTGCAATGTTATTCATTTTTTTGTCCTCCTAGCAACAAATTTGTTTAATATATTCATAAATCCATGATGTGACAGATTTTGTTTCAATCAACATTGCTGACTTTTCTTCTTTATTAAGTACAGTCCGAAGTTTATCTAATATAGCATCGTCAACATTATCTTTACCCAATGCCTTTAACGCTTGAACAACAAGGGCGGTTTTGTAGGAAAGTTTTGAAACTTCTTTATTAGTCGTTTTTTTGAATCTAATAATGGTATTATCATATGAATAATTTTTGTATTTTCCATCACTAACATAAACCCATTCGGATGGAACTTGAGTAGAAAGTCCCAGAAGATTTAGAGCAGTATCACCACAAGGTGCAATTGTCCAACCATAGTTTCGGGCTAGTGCCTCAGCAATTTTATTTGGAGCAGGAGCGATATTTTCTTTCAGGAAATTATTATATATAGGTTTTTCATACACTCCACGCATAATTCTACGAATTAAACCGTCTGATTCAATTCTAGATAATACTACACCAACTCTAGAATTTTGTGAAATATCTGCAAAATCAACAGCTACAAACACAGTTCCGAGTTCCGAATTCAAAATACGTTCTTTTATTTTTTTTGCAATACTCTCATCGCTCATAAGTATTCCTCATTTCTTTTTGATAAAAATAGTATACACTTTTTTTATCAAAAAATCAAGAAAAATATATTTCTGAATAGAGTCATAATAATTTTGAACGAGTGTATAATTTGTTTTGAATTATACATACTGATACAATAGTGGTAATAAATGTTGAAGTTCACTCAATTCATCGGCATAAATAATATGCTATTATAAGATAAAATCGGTACAGCTGAGAAGATTAAAAAGACCTTTGATGAAATATCAAGAGTTGAAATCCAAA
>CAYJKD010000274.1:430-3419 GCA_964370595.1 uncultured Lachnospiraceae bacterium | reverse complement strand
AATATATGTAACTTTTTTGTGCTATTTTTTTGTCTTTTTTGTACAAAATAACACTTTTTATCGCATTTTCCATATAAATTCATGTTTTTTATTTATATATATCAGTATCTGCTTAGAATTTCATATTTCATTTTTCATTTTCACATGCTATAATCACTTCATGTACCAACGGATATTCATCATACCGATACATAGGAGATTTCTATTATGGAACAACTTTCAAATATAACAAAAATTATCAACTTCGAAAAATTTCAAACGGTGCAAGATGCTATCGCGAATGCAACTAAATTAGCTTTAATCACTGTTGACTACAAGGGTGCCCCCCTCACGAATCATAGTAATTGTACGGAATTTTGTAAACTAGCAAGAGAAAATCCATTATCTTCTAAACACTGCCAAAAATGTGACTCTAGAGGGGGACTTGAAGCTGTACGCCAAAATAAACCATATACTTATCTATGCCACTACAATTTAGTGGATTTAGCTGTACCAATTATTGTTGACAACAAATATCTTGGTGCAGTAATGGCTGGACAAGTAAAACTTACCAACATACCTGAGAGCTGTGTACTAGAACAAATCATTGCTCCTTCTAAAAATTATTCCTTAATCATGAATCTTTCTGCATTTAATCATGCTTACGAAAAAATTCCTTCCATAGATTATGAATTATTTCAAAGTTATGCTGAATTAATTAGTGCTACGATCAACTATACGGTAGATGAATCGATTGCTCACATATACACAGCTAGTGCTTCCTATACAACATCATATATGGATAAAGCCATACCCTCTTTATCTGCAGAACATTTTGTAGCAAGCACAAAGCCATTACCAAACACGGAACGTATAAATAATTCAAAGATTCTGACTCCTGCATCAATTAATTATGAATCTGCTAGAGAAGTGATTCAACCACTGCTCACACACTTAGAGAAGCATCCAAATATTTTTATTACGTCTAGCGATGCAGCAAAATTGTGTAATGTTACTTCTAGTCACTTTAGTAAAACATTTAAAAAAGTAATGACGGTAGGATATGTGGAGTATATCAATGAATTAAAAATCACTTGGGCAAAAGAATTCCTTACATTATCCAATAATAGTATAGAGAAGATAAGTGAAAACTTAGGTTACAATAGTACTAGTTATTTTATTAAAACATTTAAGAAATATGAAAACTTAACGCCTACTCTGTATCGGAAATATTATGGCAAAACAACAAATGTTAAATCAATTGAATAATTAATCTCATTGCAGTTTCTGCAATGCTCCAAAATAAAAACAGCCACATGGCTGTTTTTATTTATACTATTTCAAACTAAGTTTTATATTTGTAATTATAGAAGCTATACATTTTGTTTTATATGCATCTTATTTTCAAACATACATTCATCAAGGTGGTGCAGATAATCCTTTATATCTGTATAGTTTTGCTTATCATAATGTGCATATCCCACCGCAACACCTGCCATCTCACTATGATCAAACGTCTTGATTCTATCTTGAATTAGAAGGACCTGTTTTTCTATTACTTCAAAAGGAACCTGATATAAGATTGCAGCAAATTCATCCCCACCTATGCGATAGCACGTTCCATATTCGCCTAAATACTCCTTTGCTAGTTCTGCGAAGAAAATCAAATACTTATCTCCAGTTTGGTGTCCAATCGTATCATTAAAATACTTCAAATTATTCAAATCAAAGGTAATTATTATTTTTGTTGAATCCTCAGTTTCCTTAAATTCTTCTAAATCCCGTTCAAATGCATGCCGATTGAATAATGATGTCAGCATATCTGAATATGCAATTTTACTTAAATACTCTGTGTGCATTCCTTCGACCCAAATATTTCTTAACTTTAAAGAAGTTGATATGATACAAGTCATCAGATAAATCAACATCCCTATTTGAAGGCTTGCACCGATTGAATTCATATTGTTACCAAAATAAAAAATAGCTAATTCTGCAACCGCAGCAAGAATCAAACAAGATATTTGCAACAATAGTACCATGGCATCTTTATTCTTTTTTGCTAAGCTTTCATATAATAAAGAGCATACATAATATAGGAATGTGACCAACATAATTATATGCACGACCCATAATGTATTATAATAGTATGCAATCCCTGTCGAATGAAGTATGGTAGACAAAATAAAACTAACAATAAACGCTGTGCAAAAATATTTTGATAGCGATTTGTGAGAAGGTGTATACATACTATCAACATAAAAAATAAAAGGAATTAACAATAGTTGTATTGACCAATAAGGTAGATTTCCTAAAACATATGAATTTCCAATGGCAAATTGAAGTAAGTTACTTTCACTAATCAACCACACCGCGATATTCGTCGATAATAAACCAAGATACAAAATTAAATTATTATCTTTAATTCCCCTTGAAATAAAAGCTTGGGCTACCAAAAGGGTAAGGCCGATAATTAATATTATTGAGGATACAAGCAACTTTACAGCATGTTTAGCAACTAAGAATAGCATTGCTTCACTTTCTTCAGCTAAGTATATTTCAGTAAAACCGATTGACGTTTTATCATCACTTGGTACGATATCTAACCTTATTGTATTCTCATTTTGAATATTTGGTATCTCTATAATATGCCAAATGCCTCCTATTGGCACAGAAAAAATTGTATTATTATCTTGCCCGAACGTATAAATAATCTCAGAGTTTATACTAACTGTAAAGGCTTGGTGCATACTTTCAACCATAATAACTGGTTTATTATATTCGGTTGTGGAAACTGTGTTTATAAGGCTGTAAGGATTAAAGTTAGTAACTTGTGGCTCAAAATCTGTCATCTCAATTTCTCTGTTTAACGCATCGCTCTCTAATGTCCATGTATTAAGTTTTGTTATACCTGATTCATCATAAGTTAACAATACACTGTTTTCTTCATTAAGAAAACTAGAACCAATGCATAGCGTCATCACAACTATAAGGCAACCAACAAATAAGTTGA
>CAYJKD010000274.1:0-420 GCA_964370595.1 uncultured Lachnospiraceae bacterium | reverse complement strand
TTTCTTCTATTTTGAATAGTCTTAAATTTAACAATTCGCTCCATCTAGTTTTGTCGATAGTTGTAGCATCATAAAATTCATCTTGGATTTATATCCAGTTTTTATTATTTTGGCATCATTTTATTACCTTTAACTTAAAATCACAACAATCATTACCATCACCAATTGTTTTCGTCCTACCCCATACAAGTTTTGGATGCATATTTCCATAAATGATATCATCGCCTCTACAAAAAGCAGTTGTGATTTCAGGGTATCCATATTTTATACATAACTCTGAATAAGGGCATTTCGTCATATCAAACCGCATCTCGTTCCGTGAAATTTCGTAAAAAATCGCATCGAAATTTTGTTTAGAACCAAATTTTTTCCTTGTCATATTTCCAAACATAATCGGTGTTTTCTTATAAATACCAGGTA
>CAYJKD010000273.1:3188-3457 GCA_964370595.1 uncultured Lachnospiraceae bacterium | reverse complement strand
AAGATAGATTGTGCATTGGAAGCAAAATGTTATGCAGCTAATAATTCAGTAGGGGTAAGGCAGATGTCTAGATTGATTTCAAGAATCAGATATCGCCAGTTTGGTATTTTAATAACAACAAGCTATGTTGATTCGCAAGCATATAAGGAAGTTGTCGAAGATGGACACCCTATTCTAATTGTTACAGCATCAGATATTGCTACTGTACTAAGGCATAATGCAATTAATAGTTTAAACATTGATACATGGCTAAATACGTTAGATAATAG
>CAYJKD010000273.1:0-3178 GCA_964370595.1 uncultured Lachnospiraceae bacterium | reverse complement strand
TATTAATAACTTAAAGCAATAGTGATTACCATCTTGTCAAATAAGTGAAAATCAAGTTATTGATAAATACAGTTTCTAAGGTGTTGTAAATTTTAATTTCATAGTAAGGATGGTAAAAATGGGTATTCCAACAAATATTACAGAAGATAGCATTCTAGATGCCATACAATTCATTGACAAGCATGGTGTTCCAGATCAAAATAAAAGTTCAAAGTATGATCTTGTTTCTAGTTCAGGTAATAGGTATCCACCAAAGTACATAATCGCAATAGCAAATCATTTAGTAAACAAATCACTAATTGAGACAGATACCTTTCATTCTGCTGAAGCTAGAGATTTTTTAAAAGAACTTAATTTTAAAATAGAAACAAAGCAAGTTAAATATGAATTAGTTATCACTGCTAATAATATTAGCTCATCGGATGAGCGATTTACGTTAGATAACATTGGTTTAGGTGATAGCTTTAAACCTTTAGATGCATATTATATGACATCGTCTGGGGAAATAATTAAACGTAATTATTACAAAGGTGAGAGAAGGAATTCAAATCAAACAATGCCGAGATTAGCGTGCCAAATTTTTGAACAGTCAATAGCATCCCTATCGGTAGAAAGTAAAGAAAGTTTTCCAGTATGTCAATATACTCTGAATTCGACAATTATTTCTGGGATATATTCAAGTGTTGATGAATTTCGTTCGCATATTAATTCAATAGAGTATTTAATCTATAAATACGAGGGTGGAAGACAGTTCGTTTTTTATTGTTGGAATATATTTTCAACAATTATGTTTGTTCAAGAGTGTTTGAAACGTTTTGGAAAGGAAGAAGATAAATTTGTATTAATATATAGGGAAAAAGAAAAGAAGGAGGGTCGTGAGGAGGATAAATTAGAAAACTTAGAGCCAGAAGCCAAGGGCGTTATCGGTTATACGAATCCATATTCAAACATATTAGTGGAATCTAAGAATATTATCTTTAGAGGCGCGCCTGGAACTGGAAAAACCTATTTAGCGCGAGAAATAGCTGCAGATATAGTTAGCAATGGTTATTATGCAGATTATACATTACTATCAGATGAGCAAAACAAACAAATAGAGTTTATACAGTTTCACCCTAGTTATGATTATACTGATTTTGTAGAGGGATTAAGGCCAATAATAAAAGATGATGGATCTATGGGTTTTGATATTCAAACAGGTATTTTTAAACGTTTTGTTAATCGAGCAAGAAAGAATTTTGAAAATTCGAAAAAGACTCAAGATGCACTTATAAAAGAAGCAAGCTTTCAAGAGGTAATATCCGACTACTTTTCTAGCATCGAGTTTGGTATAGATGAATTTAAAACTCTTCGAGGATCTAAATTTTATATCAATGGGATTGATGAAAAAAATATCAGTATCTCAATTCCAGATAATGAAAAATCAAATAATATCTACTTGAAAATTAGTGAACTAAAAGAAATGTTGGATTCTGGGCAGAATTTTTCTCAACCGAAAGATGTTACACAATTTTTTAAAAGACCTACTACTATACAAAGAGATCCATATACTTTAATAGTATTTGGTAATATACAATCAAAAATAAGTACTGTTACTAAACCAGTTATTGATAAAGAAAGTTTAAAACCATATGTCTTTATCATTGATGAAATAAATCGTGGTGAAATTTCTAAAATATTCGGAGAACTTTTCTTTTCAATAGATCCAGGTTATCGAGGCAAGTTAGGAGAAGTATGTACTCAATATGCTAATTTACATGATGAATCGGATGAAAAATTTTATATCCCAGAAAATGTATATATTATTGGTACTATGAACGATATCGATCGTTCGGTTGATAGTTTTGATTTCGCTATGCGACGTCGTTTTAGGTTTATCGAAATAAAAGCTGATGAAAGATTAGAAATGTTAGATTTGCTTGAAGATAAAAAAGAAGATGCAATTGCCCGAATGACAGCCCTTAATAATGAAATTTCAAAGGTTGATGAGCTTAATGCGAATTATCATATAGGTGCGTCATATTTCTTGAAATTAAAAACGCTTAGCTTACAACAGTTATGGGATGATTATCTTGAACCACTACTTCAAGAATATATACGAGGTATGTACGATGAGTTAAGTATTATGGAAAAATTAGAGAAAGCATTTTGGTCAACTGACCTTAAATTAGGTGAAAATGATGATCAAAATAATTCTTAAAGATAATGAACTTACATGCAAAAGTAAATTTGAAAATATTCCTTTTTTGACACAAAAGATATTACTAATGAGCAAACGATACTCCAGAGCATTAATAATGCTTATCGTACAGGCAATGTAATGGGATTTATGGGAATAGGAAAAGAGCGACTTGAAATTCAATCCCGATTTTCTAAAGATAACAAAGACTTTTTTTTTCAGTATTTACTGGAAACTATATTAGACATACCAAATTTACTTGATCTTGACACAAATTCAAAACAAGATTCAGGTATGCTTAATTTACTAATATTTTTATTTCCTCGTTATTTGAAATCCTCTATGCGTAAAGGGGTATTCAAGACATATATTACGAATCAATATGATGATTGTAATGTAAAGGGAACAGTTGATATTGCTCGACATATTAGAACACACACACCGTTTATTGGCAAGATTTCTTATAATCAGCGAGAGTTCTCATATGATAATTATCTTATGGAGTTAATTAGACATACAATTGAGTTCATAAAAACAAAATCGTTTGGACACAACGTATTAGGCAGGGCTAAAGAAGAAGTTGTTACTGTTATTAAATCGACAAATTCCTATCAATACCATAATAGAAAAAAAGTTATAATTCAGAATAAAAAAAGCCCTGTTCGTCATGCATATTTCTACGACTATAGAGAGCTTCAAAGATTGTGCCTTATGATTTTGCAACATGAAAACCACCAAGTAGGATCTAGTATGAAAGAAATACATGGAATACTATTCGATGGTTCTTGGCTTTGGGAGGAATATGTTAATTATTTAATTAAGGATTACTTTTACCATCCAATGAATAAAGGTCGAATAGGTGCACAACACTTATTTAGCAATAATATAGGCTTGATTTATCCTGACTTTATTAGTCGAGATACACAAAATAGAGTGATTGCAGATGCTAAATATAAACCACAGCACAATATTGCCAATAAAGATTATCTTCAAGTTTTA
>CAYJKD010000272.1:0-3464 GCA_964370595.1 uncultured Lachnospiraceae bacterium | reverse complement strand
AGCAAAACAAGTTTTTAAAGGATAGTCCTTTCCGAATAAGCTAAGGGTTTTATGAAAAATTAATAAATTGATAACAATTTCGTTACTATCTATATTTTATATAAATAATATGTTATAATTATCAATGTGTGTTTAGTATGATTTTTTATGAAAATTCGAATAATATGAACCTTTTACGATTGAGATGTATCCTAATATTTGAAAGTGTGTATTATTTTAAGGCAAAATTCTAAACGAAAGAACAACTAGAAGTAATGGCATCATGTGATTACTAAAAGCGTGGTGTTTGAAAAGGAAGGCGTGCTATGATAAGCAGATTACTTTTAAACATTCTAGACAACAAATAAAATTAAGTAGGAGGTATGTAATGAAGTACGATTACATGAATTGGGTGCGTAAGTACCAAAGAATTACAGCTTTGATTTTAGTTTTTGTGATGACAGTAACATTAGGGCTAAATGGTTGGCAACAAGAAACTCATGCAGCATGGAGTTCTGACGGACACTTAAGCATTAAGGAAGAAGCAGAGTTAACAACATCAGGAAGGGCGGATTTTGAGGTTACATTTGCGACAAGTAGTAATGTACAAAGTCCTAGTGATGCTAGTACTAGTAATGCAAGTCCAAGCAATGCTACTTTAACAGCAGAGCTACTAGATGGAAAGTCAGAATTGGAATTTTACTCAAAATCTGGTAAATATGCAACAGTAGTAGTTGTTGATGAGCAACAAAAAGTAATTGGCCATGATCAGTATGATGTTCAAATGAGTAAAGATGGTAATAAATTGAACATTGTATTAGGTGGTTTGGATACCATTGATGGTGAAAAAACTGTGAAATTGTCCCTTCATACAAGATTGAAAGACGGACAAGAAGCTTCAGATGTAGTAACGAGTGATGAAGCTGTTATTCGAGTTGTCAGTGGTGATAATCAAGTAGAAGCAAAGTTAAACAAGATACCAGAGTTAAATGATGCAACCATTGATATTGAATCATTGCCTGAATTCTTTGATACAGCAAGTGGAATGGCAGATCCTAGCGATTATGAATTTGATTTAATAGCAAAGAATAATACAATAACAGTTGAGTTAAAAGCGAAAGGTGATGAGGTGTATCTGCCTCAAGGACTTGTTGCAAATCAAATTTATAAAATACCATTAGAAGATAATTTACCAATTAAACCTAATTATGAGGGAAATAAAGTTTCACTTATTAACTTTGATGGAGTGAATTATGGAGAAGCTTATTGGGATTATGGTAGAAATTGTATCCTAGTTCGATTTACAGATGTAAATCTTGTAAGTGGAGCAAAGTTAAGTTATTTGGAAGGACTTTTTATCACATTTAGCTGTAGTTATACAGCTGGAAGTTCAGAAGAAGATCTTGAAAAAGAAGTTATTTTCAATGATGAATTAGGGTTTATTACAGATTTAGATAAAGAGGCTGATTATATTCCAGCGAAAATAGTGAAGGAAGATGGTGTTCTTGTTACAGATTCCCATGTTGCATGGGAGATTACTTATACTCATACAAGTCCAAGTAATGCAACAGAGGCGACATTTATTGAACATTTTCCTACAGAGTTTTATTCGCCATACTTAACGTATGAAATTGATCAAGATTCTGTGGATCTTGGAGTGACATATGAAAAAATTGGATCAAGTGGAGATGATATTACCTATAAACTACATGGTCTAACTCCAGGGCAAGTTGTAACGATAACCTTTACACTTCCATTAGAATCTTATTGGCGCAATCGATGGGCGAGTGATGGCATTATTAATGAAGTTACCAATAAAGTTGAGTTGATCGAAGAAGGCGAACCAATCTTATGGGATGAAGGTATATTTACTACAGATGGAACTGGGCTTGATCAGGAAATGGTTGAAAAAGTTGGGGTATACGGCCTAGATGATAGAGGCACATATATCGATTGGACTATAAGTGTAGATCATGACGAAGTAGCAGAGTTTTCAAGATTCCGAGTAGTAGACTTAGTGCATAAGAACCTAGGAGTTCCTGAACAAATTAAGATTATAGATAATCGAGGCGATATAGCTAGTGTGTCAGAGGCAACCTTTATTACACCATATGTTTTACCTACTGATGCAGAAGCATTAGAACGAGTACCATTAACCTTAAGACAAGGAATGGCTAGTAAAGGTTCAGATGGAAGCTTGATGTATACAAGTTATTATCTTGATTTACCTATAGGGACGGAAAAGACAGCAATTGATTTTGATGTGACTTATCGAACCTATGTTACACCAGAAAATCTTGTTTTAGTACAGGAAGATGAATATCTAAATAAAGCTTGGGTAAACTGGGCTTATAGTGGAAGTGGAATTGAGCCAGGTGTTGGCGAACCAATTGATTTTTGGCGAGAGATGGGAGTACATAAATCTCAAATCGGCGGAGAAAGTTATGAAGTCAATAAGTCAAGTACAGGATTTGACATGATATCGGGTACAATGACTTGGGATATCGAGATTAAGAGCTCAGATAGTAATGCGAGCATGTCAGATATCTTGATTAAAGATACCACAATGATGCCTACTTACCAACCATATTCAAAGTTATGGGAAAAACTTCATTCATTTGTAGATTTTAAAAATATAACCAAGAGTGATTTTGAATCTGGTAACAATGAGATAGGAAGTGCAATTACTACAGCAGAAAAAAATATTAAAAAAGATACTGCTGCACAATTAGGAGTTTCAGAAGATGCTGTTGAAGTAGTAATCTGGCCTAAGTACAGTGCTACAGCATCTAGTAGTGGCGGATATTTTAAGAACATGTCAAATAGTCAAGATTTTAACTTCTTTAAAGGAATGATTCGTACCAGTGATGAATGGTATTATACCTCTGTACCAGAAGAAGTTGGAACAAATGTTGAGATTTTGGTAAAAGGATATGAAGGAGTTAATACCCTTTCACTTACTACTTATGCAAATTATCAGTTGGCAGAAAATGATACGGCTGAGTATCAAGGCATTAATGATAAATATAGTGGTTCTTCTAGTTACATTCCATTTACCATCTTTACAGATGATATGGATGACTCCAATGAAACAACATATCCATATTACAAGAATCAATATGTTTACTATCGCAACTTTGTGGAAGTAGAATATGGTAAGTTCAATGATCAGACTAGTGATAAGTTTGATGAGTTGGTGGCACTAAGTACCAATGCAAAAGTCAGAGCTGAAATTGCTACAAAAAATGCACTTTCCTATGGCATGGAAGAAGTAAACAATGAACTTGAAAAAGTGATTACTTGGCAAGTGAATTGGATGGGCGAGCATCAGTATGATGGTCAATATCACGAATTTATAATGACAGATGTTCTTCCAACAGGTTTAACATTCATTCCAGATTCTGTAGATGTGATCAATACCTATGACAATATTAAGGTAGACATACTTGATATTGATGAAGTTGCTAATACAGTTAAATTTAAAG
>CAYJKD010000271.1:0-3476 GCA_964370595.1 uncultured Lachnospiraceae bacterium | reverse complement strand
ATATTTTCTCAAGCTATAGGCTATGTGGGTGAAGTTTAACGATAGATTATGAGCAAACATTATACAGCACTGCTTTAGTTAATGCAATACGCAAAACAAAGCCATTCCCGAAGTTGCAATTTTTGAGTAGCTGAATAAATTCTATATCTGGTGGTATTAGACAAGATGACAAATTTTGCAAGAAAGAAAAATTATTATGAATATTAAAACAAAGATATATCCACTTGCGCCAAGTTTGACTGAATTAAATAGAATTCTTACACAAATAATTGTAGCTACTACAGCTATTATTATTGTCGCTTGTGTAATTGCAGTATTTTATTTTCTAGGTTTGGATGATGGCATTCGTATTGGTAACTTTAAAGTAACTATTGGTGGATTTGCGATTCCACCGAGTTATTATTTGATTGGAGCTAAGCTTGTTAATACATGTACTGATAAAAAATATGCTATTATTTTAGCTGAATATCAAAAACTTACATGTGCAGACCTTAATATGATAGATGAAACCCTAAGATTTCCTGCTCAAATTACGCTAACAAGAGCAAAAGGGGTTGAAGGAAAGCTTATTAAAATGAAATACACTATTAATGGTATTACATATTCGCTTAAAAATGGAGAAACTATAACTTTTAATACACACCAAACGATTAACACAATCAGAATAAAATTTTTAGGTGAAAAAGATATCGTGCATCGCTTCACAGTTCTTGATAATGATCGTTTGTATATCGAATACGCAAACACTATTTTAAAAAAAGTTGAGCGTTATAAAACATCTTGCTACTTATAAAATTTAGCATTGGTAAGACTGAGCATTTCTATGCTATAATACAAACTTTGCCGCCTGACAATCAAATCTGATGCGCATTATAAAATTGAGCCAATGCAATTTCTCTGTACATTGTTTCTTGCTTTCTCTATATCTCAAAAGATACTTGCATAAGGATAATGAAAAGCTCCCAGTATCTAATCTGAGAGCTTTTTGATTATTTAAATTTAAATCTTGTATCTTCTTTATACTTTTTTCGTGACGGATTGCCCTCTGTTCGAAATATCTTTTTATTTTTAAGGTCATATACAACCGACCAAACAGTATCTACACCTTGTTTTCTATCAAACTGACACATAAAGCCATGCTTTCCACTTAAAATTTCTTTTGCTAAATCAAGGGAGTATTTGTTTGAAGAAAGAGCCGATATAACATTTTTATATCTTTCACTTGCTTTTAAATCATCAATGTGACTTGGATTTTTCAAAAATTGCATTTCTTCTAAGAAAAAATTATTTGTACTTGCTACAAAATTATCATCTTCATGAATCGCAACTTTTTTAGGCGAGCATTCAATCACAGCTATGTTACCACTACTATCACATATAGTTAAGGCGTGATTTGAGCCAATAGGTACTGATTTTATCACTTCTATTACTTCTTTTGTTGTTTTGCACTTCTCAAGTAAATATCGAAGTAATATTCCTGCATTGAAACCTGCTTTACAGTCATTTGGGTAAATAAATGTAAGTCCTATAGCAAGACCATATTCATTTACACCATCTTCCATCTGCACAAATGCTGTTGTATTTCCTGTAAAAGCATTGCCCCTATCAAGCTTATACATCACATTCATATATGACTTTTCAAGACTTGTGACAAAATCGCTATTTCTACCAAATAAAATTTCATCTTCATTTTTAAAGGCAAAGCAAGTACATTTGTTTATAAATTCAAAGCAATACATACCTGATAGGAAAGCAAAAAGTTTATCAAACGGATATTTTTGCCCCTCAGCAATGCCTTGAATTTCTTCTAAAATCTCTGGATAATGCCTTTCATAAATAGGCAAACTTTCTTTGGCAAACTTTCTTCTCTCATCTGTTATAAGATAATCAAAGTTTTCTTTAATACTAATATTATTTTTGTATAGTAAGCTACCCCACTTAAAGCCAGAGGCATAGTGAGAGCCTATAAATCTTGCGTGATACACGCTTTAGTACCTCCTTTTTTAATATTAGTAAGCTTACTAATTAAAGTCTATCTTAATAAAAATTTGATGTCAAGCAATTAAAATTCGAATTATACTACAAGCCTATCACAGTCCAAAAGATACTTCCATAAAGATGGTTATTCTTCAAAATTAACCCATAGTTAATAAATTTTACCTTTGGTTTAACGATTGGTAAATGGTTTTCGTGCTTTCCCCATGCTATAATAAATACAGAAATATTTTAATTAAGAGAGGTGCCTTTATGGATATTCATAATATATTACGTGATAAACGCAAGTCGTTAGGGCTAACACAAGAACAGGTAGCAACCTATTTAGGCATTACCCCACCAGCTGTAAACAAATGGGAGAAAGGATTGTCATATCCAGATATTACTTTATTGCCCATGTTAGCTCGTCTACTTAAAACAGACCCAAATACATTGTTATGCTTCAAGGAAAGTCTAACAGATTCAGAAATAGCTGTTTTCCTAAACCAAGTAAATGAAACAATAAAAAACAGTGGATTTGAGCAAGGATATCATTTAGCAGTAGAACAAATAAGAGAGTACCCTCACTGTGGAAAATTAAAATATAACCTTGCTTTAGCATTGGACGGAGCTACGCTCATTTCAATTTCAGCTAAAGATTACCACGAAAATTACACGACACAAATTGATAAGCTCTATGAAGAAGTTGCTACATGTAATGATGAAACTTTAGCAAATCATGCACGGTTTATATTGGCATCAAAGCATTTATCAAAAAACGAATTTGACAAGGCTCAAATACTATTAGATCTCATTCCTCAAAAATCCGCTATACCTGATAAACAAGTCTTGCAGGCTAATCTATTATCTATGCAAGGTAAAAGTAGCGAGGCTGCTGTTATTTTTGAACATATGGCACTAATTAGTTTACAGGAAGTCTTAGTGCCAGTTACAAAGCTGATTCCAATATTAGTTTCTGAAAATAAGCTTTCACAAGCAGAGCAATTGGCAAACGCCCTTCAGTTGCAATACCAATCCTTTGGTTTGTGGGATTATAGTGCATATCTTGCTCCTATGCAATTGGCTATTGCTAAGAAAGATATCCCAACAAGTATTGTAATGATTCGCAAAATGTTAAATGCTTGTGTTAATGTTTGGGATAGATCCAATTGCCCTCTTTATTTACATCAACTTATAAAAGAAAACTCAAAAACTATGGGTTATGATATCCTTCCATCATTGCTACTAGAGTTAGAAAATAGTACCGAATATGCTTTTCTGCAATCTTCTATTGAATTCTGTGACCTTATTACAGAATATAAAGAAAAACTCAAAGCAAATTAAGTTTAAAAAACAGCATGGAACTAGCTAAGGCATCTGTGCTGTTTTTTATATGTCCAATATCTCCCAGTTAATACTCGCACAAGGGCAGTGAAAATAAATTCTGGTTAGTGTATAATTTAAATTGGCAAAAAGACAATAAAAAGAGGAAGCAGAGAAAA
>CAYJKD010000270.1:1584-3491 GCA_964370595.1 uncultured Lachnospiraceae bacterium | reverse complement strand
GCTCTTTTCACTATCTTTGGTAGAACCATGCACATTTGATAAAAAGCATCTTCTTGCCCGGTAACAAGTGCATAGAATTCATCAAGGCTAACTCTACGTATCAGCTTGTGTCCTACTTTCTGTTTATCTACAGTTGTTTCCCATTTGATATTTTGTGATTTTTGAGCAATTGCCTCTACTAAAAAGCATGCACAATCGTCATCTTCAAGTATTTGATGTTGCATTTTTATAAATGTTTTTCCTGCGGAAGCTGAATTCATAGTGTTGTGCTTATTCTTCATCTCTACATAAACAGTTTTAACTATTCCTGCACCAGGGATTGAAATTCCATTTTCATTTCTGTATATTACATCCCATCCACTCTCAGGAACTTCACAATTAGCTATGTACTGAAATATTCTTTGATGAAAATATCCTATGTCATTATTGTTTGATTTATCTCTTTGACGGAAAATTTCATTGCTCACAATTTCTTCCCATGACGCACGATAAACTGTTTTATCAAAAATTAATTTTATGGGGTCTACGATATTTTTATTAAATCTTTTTAAATCGTAAGAATTTAATTTTTCTCCATATTTTTCTATAGTAGCTTGTACATGTTTAATAAATGCATCTTCTTCGATAAATGATAATTCCCACATTTACACCACCTCTAAACTTTGTTTTATTTTTTTTGCTATTTCATATGCTAGATTAACAGGAACAGCATTTCCTACCTGTTTATATTGCTGTCCTACACTCCCACAAAATGCCCAATCGTCAGGAAAAGTTTGGCAACGTGCATTTTCTCTAACAGTAAATGGTCGAGCCTCTAAAGGGTGACAACGATCTGTTTGCTTTTGACTTGGAGAGGTAAGAACGGTTAAAGATGGCTCATCAAGACTAAGTCTTCTCAAAATTCCTGTTCTTCCACCTTCCATATACCAGCATGATTTCATGTATTTTTTAGCAATTTCTTCAGGTATATTTCTCCAATAACCTCCAGGAGGCACAAGCTTAAATATTTCTGTTTTACTTTCAGAATAACGTGATCCTTCACTCTTTGGACAGTCAAGCAAAATATCTTTAAGTACAGGTTTATATTTATAGGGTGCAGGAAAGTCATAGTTTACTTTATCTGCTAAATCATTACGAATTCCTACTGTAATTAACCTTTCACGCTTTTGCGGAACTCCGTATTCCCATGCATTCAAAACTTTCCATTTGATGGTATATCCTTCATCTGTAAAAATATCAACTATAGTTTTAAATGTTTTTCCTTTGTCGTGAGTCAATAATCCTCTAACATTTTCAAATAAAAACATCTTAGGCTGTAATTTATGTAAAAATGTAGCATAATGAAAGAACAATGTTCCTCTTGCATCGTCTAATCCGAGTCTTTTACCTGCATAAGAAAACGCCTGACAAGGCGCACCACCTGATAGCAAATCGAGTTCACCTTTTTTTATATTAAAGTATTTTTCTAAATCCAAACATGAAATCTTTTCAACATCTTCATTGATCACTTTCCATTCTGGACGATTGCATTTAAGAGTATCAGATGCATGCTTATCTATTTCCACAAGCCCTAAAGCATCAAATCCTGCTTTCTCTATTCCTAAAGCAAGCCCTCCAGCACCCGCAAAGAGTTCAATAACCTTCGGTGAGTTTTTTTTCTCTTGATGCATTCTATCTTCTGTGATTTCCATTATGTCTCCGATGTCACATGAAAGCGTGTGGCATACTTTTTCTAAACTCTCTATAGAAACAGGTTCATCTTTACCCATTCGAGCAAGTACATTGAAACTGATACCTGCACTTTCTTTTAAATCTGTGCGATTCATTTTCTTATCTATTAATAATTTCCAAAGTTTATCGTAACTTATAGGCATTAATTTTTCTCCTTAAAAAAATAAATTGGTTTA
>CAYJKD010000270.1:0-1574 GCA_964370595.1 uncultured Lachnospiraceae bacterium | reverse complement strand
CAAGCTATTACAGCCCTAATAGTATCAAATCAAACTAAGAGAAAAAAATATACCGAAATCTTACATTTTTTTCAAAAACTCTATAGGAACATATTCTGTTAACCAAACTTCATTTTCTGATAGATAGAACTTGTATCCCTTTTCACTCATTTTTTTAGCGTCTACAGTATATATGAGTAATTTTCCGTGCCTTTTCCCAACTGCGGTCGCTGTTTCAATATCATAAGATAGATGGACATGCAACCTTGCCTTTGGAATCAAGCCTTCAGAATCTATTGATTGTTCATATTTTACAGCAGTACCATGATACAAAATATCAGGTGGGATTGCTTTCTTCAGCTCTACATCAACTTTGACAGTATGCCCTTGATTAGCACGAATTTTAGTTCTATCTTCATTGAATGCATATCTTTTTTTATTGTTTGTTTCAACTATTTCACTTAATATCTCAAAGTTAAAATAATCTTCCTTATTTTTATTCATTTGCTTAATAAGTTCATCGACATCAGCCCATCCATTTTCATCAAGAGTAATTCCTATAGTTTCAGGTTTGTGTCGCAACACCATACTTAAAAATTTTCCGAGTTTTACTTTATCCATAATGCCTCCTGTTTTATATATTGTGCATGATTTAACATCTGCTGTCAACAATTATTGGAATGTTTTTTAGTTTCTTGTAATTCTTATAATTTGTGCAAATTCTGCAGATTTATTAAATGAATTGAAACTATGTGCAATGTATGTTGCATATCTTTGTATATTAAATGTATCATATGTTTTTCTTTACTTAATTGAAATTTAAATGTACAATTACGTCTATAAGATAGTGTAATATAAGTAATAGGTAAAATATAATTTACCGTAAATTAAATAAGTCGATACACAAAGGAGGATTAACATTTGTATGGGACGTAGATGATGAACATCGTACAGCATACCCAGATAAACAGTATCAGGTTATTACCGATAGCTTTGATGAGGTCATTAACTATATATTTAAATATAGAGGCCTTCATCACTCAAGTGTAGTTGTTGATGTCTTTCCATGTGCTGACGATGGCAATCCATGCAAAATAATTCCAACACATATTCAAAAATATTTCAAAGATTATATGGACGAAATTTACAGAGTGAATATGCAAAATAGATTTAATACGACTTTTGAATATACAAATAAAGATGAAATTGAGTTGTTCTTTATCGAAGTTAGTATTCCATTTCTCGATTCCGATGGAGTTGAAATCTTCTATGAATTCTCAATTATTCTATCTCTTTGACATTTTTAAAAATATAATAATTGTAATAACACTGTCTATAACAATTCCTGTGCCAAACATAATCGCTATACTATTCAATGTCGGCACAAAAACTCCGTTAAAATATAAAGCAAAAATTATTCCGTAATAAATAATATTTACACATATTGACTGAATTAACATTAGATCTGATCTCCCTAATCCATAAAAAACACTGTCAATAATATTGTTATAGGCAAATACAACATAGAAACCTAAACTTATCAACACAACACTCAATACTTGATTACTATTTGATATTTGCAGTATATTTTCCAT
>CAYJKD010000269.1:0-3499 GCA_964370595.1 uncultured Lachnospiraceae bacterium | reverse complement strand
GCATACGTCCCATAGTATCTGTCATACCATAAGAAGCTGGACCAGCTGCGATGTTATCTGGGTGAAGAGTACGTCCTGTACCACCACCAGATGCTACTGAAAAGTAAGCCTTACCTTTTTCGTTACATTCTTTCTTGTAAGTACCTGCTACTGGAAGTTGGAAACGAGTTGGGTTGGTAGAGTTACCAGTGATTGATACGTCTACTCCTTCTTTCCACATGATTGCAACACCTTCAGTTACATCATTCGCTCCATAACAATTTACTTTAGAACGTAAACCTGTTGAGTAAGATTTTCTGAAAACTTCTTTCACTTCGCCAGTTGCATAGTTCATTTCAGTTTCTACAAAAGTAAATCCATTAATTCTAGAGATTACTTGTGCTGCATCTTTTCCTAATCCATTAAGAATTACACGTAGTGGATTCTTACGAACTTTATTTGCTTTCTCAGCAATACCAATTGCACCTTCTGCAGCTGCAAAAGACTCATGTCCTGCTAAGAAACAGAAACACTCGGTAGATTCTTCTAATAACATTTTACCTAGATTACCATGTCCTAAACCTACTTTACGTTGGTCAGCAACGGAACCTGGGATACAGAACGCTTGTAGGCCTTCTCCGATTGCTGCTGCTGCATCGGCTGCCTTTGTACAACCTTTTTTGATTGCAATTGCTGCACCTACTACGTAAGCCCATTTTGCATTTTCAAAACAGATTGGTTGAATGCTTTCTACTAAGCTATATACATCAAGACCAGCGTCCTTAGTGATTTTTTCTGCTTCTTCAATGGAAGCAATTCCATAGCTATTTAACGCTGCATTGATTTGTTTGATACGTCTCTCATATGATTCAAATAATGCCATGATATGTACTCCTCCTTCAATTATTCGTGTCTTGGATCAATAATTTTTACTGCATCATCAACACGGCCATATTGACCTTTTGCTTTTTCCCATGCAGTATTTGGGTCATCACCTTTTTTGATAAAATCAGTCATTTTTCCAAGGCTAACAAATTGATAACCAATAATATGATCTTCATCATCTAAAGCGATTCCTGTAACATATCCCTCAGCCATTTCTAAGTAACGAGGACCTTTTTTCAAAGGTCAATACATAGTTCCAACTTGAGAACGTAAACCTTTTCCTAAATCTTCAAGTCCAGCTCCAATTGGAAGTCCATCTTCAGAGAAAGCACTTTGTGTTCTACCATAAGCTATTTGTAAGAATAACTCTCTCATAGCTGTATTGATTGCATCACACACTAGGTCAGTATTTAGCGCTTCTAAAACAGTAATTCCTGGTAAAATTTCAGATGCCATAGCAGCTGAATGTGTCATACCAGAACATCCAATTGTTTCAATAAGTGCCTCTTGGATAATACCTTCTTTTACGTTTAATGTCAACTTACAGGCTCCTTGTTGTGGTGCACACCAGCCTACACCGTGAGTCAATCCTGAAATGTCTGTCACTTGCTTTGATTTTACCCATTTCGCTTCTTGTGGAATTGGCGCAGCGCCATGATTAACGCCTTGTGCAACCGTACACATATTCTCTACTTCATGTGAATAAATCATGTTAAAACTCCTTTCAACTATGTAATGTTGTGTCAAATGTAGTTGCTTCTCTGCAAACCACACTCCCATATATTTTCTCATAAAAGACAAATTTCGTCTAGTGTTTTTTTGTAAATTTTTTAACAATTAAAAAAAGTGTGTATTTTTACACACTTTCTAATCGTTTCAGTGTAATCAAATAGTAGATTACAAAAACAATTCCTTTGATCGTTGTACTGATTGTGATTGCCCACCAAATTCCATTTAATCCAAGCATCGTAGCACCTAATAACAGTGCTAGAGGAATTCGAATAGCAGTAAGCGACATGCTGATTCCAGATGTTGACATGGTTTTTCCCATACCTTGCAGCGCACCAACTGTCATTAATTCCATACACATAAAAAATTGGCTGTACCCTAGTATTACAAGATAGTCCACTCCACCTGGTACAATAAGTGGATCCTTTAAGAATATTTCAAATAAAAATGAGGCACCCGATATCATAACAACTGATGTAAACAGCCCCCATATACCCATAATTCCCAATGATGAAAAATAACTTTTTTTGACACGGTCATACTTTTTAGCTCCATAATTTTGCCCAGTAAATGCATTGATTGCAGAACCAAAACCTTCTGCTGTCATCCATGAAATGCACTCAATTTGACTACCAACTCTTTGAATTGCAATTGCAGCATCTCCCCAATTGGCAATAAAACGTGTGACTATCATAGAAATCCCACAATAAACCATATTTTGTGCAGAAGAAGGAAGTCCCAAGGCAAATATTTGTTTCATATAATCAAAATTAATCTTCTGAAAAACAGAAATCTTCTGAAATAATATGGTTTCTTTTGTTGCACGAACAATAAATACAAGTGTAACAACACACTGTGCTACTACCGTTGCAATCGCTGCACCCGATGCACCAAATCCACTGATTGATCCAATTCCAAAAATCAGCAGTGGATCTAAAACCATATTGACACCTAATCCGATAAAATTTGCAATCAAAGGGGTTTTACTATCTCCAATTGCAGTAAATAAACCTGTCAATGTTTGATTTAAAAAAGAAAAGATAATAAAACCGCATACAATTCTTAAATAAGCTTGTGCATCATGGATTGTATCACTATTTTGAAGTTTAAAAAAACCAATCATCTCCTCCGTAAAGAGGATACTAATCAGCGATACAAGCACAGAAAGAAATATGGTCATTTGCAGTGCTGTCTGCGCAAATACAATCGCTCCCTTTCGGTTGTTTCCCCCTAAAGAATGCGCTACTTTTACTTGCCCACCCATACGAGCCAATGTTACAATTCCACTTGATAACCACAGATACATTCCCGCAGACCCAACCGCTGTTACTGCATTACTTCCTAATCGCCCAATCCATGCCATATCTGTTAGATTATATGCCATTTGCAACATGGATGTCATCATAATTGGTAACGCCAATGAAGTAAGGGATGGTACAATTTTCCCATTTAATAAATCTACATGCTTTTTCAAAATTTCCTCTTTCTCCGTAAAAACAGACAGATCAACTAGATCTGTCTGCTATTAACTCTATATTTATTTCAATTATTACTTATTATTAAGGTATTCATCAATTCCTTTTGCTGCTGCTCTTCCACCTTCCATTGCAAGGATTACTGTTGCTGCACCAATCGCTGCGTCTCCACCAGCAAAAACACCTTCTTTTGTCGTCTTTCCAGTTTTTTCATCTGTTATGATACACTTCCATTTATTTACTTCTAGTCCTTTTGTCGATGATGTAATAAGTGGATTTGGAGATGTTCCAAGAGACATAATTACTGTATCAACTTCCATTACCGTATCGGAACCTTCCACTTCAACTGGACGTCGTCTTCCAGATGCATCCGGCTCTCCAAGTTCCATTTTACGAACAACCATTCCTTTTACCCAACCAGTTTCATTTAC
>CAYJKD010000268.1:0-3529 GCA_964370595.1 uncultured Lachnospiraceae bacterium | reverse complement strand
TCCTTGCTACTATTGTATTATAATGAGTATTAAATGTGATAGTTGAACCAAATAAGAAAGGCAGAATTATCACGTAAATCATTGATAACATATTAACATTAATTTTGTATAAGGTAAACAAAATTATTGGAAAAAAAACAATAAATAGAATATTTTTGTTGAAGATAGATAGGGAATCTGATATTGTAAATGTAAGAAATGTATATTATTGATATAAAGGAGAAAGAAATGAAGGCAGAGAAAGTAAAAGAGCTCTTAAATGCGAAAGTATTAGCTGGAAGTAGCTTATTAGATCAAGAGATTTTAACCGCTTGTGGTGCTGATATGATGAGTGATGTTTTAGCATTTTCTAAAGATCATTCTGTATTATTAACAGGACTATGTAATCCTCAAGTAATTCGCACAGCAGAGATGTTAGACATCAGCTGTATTGTTTTTGTAAGAGGCAAATGTCCAGATCAAATGATGATTAATATGGCAGAAGATAGAGAGATTTTGATTATGACTACAGAGTGTCTCATGTTCCCAGCCTGTGGAATACTTTATAAGGAAGGGATACGTGGAGGTGCAGTGTGATGGAAGAAACTAAAATTGAATTTACCTATGAAGTCTCACCAAGCGATTTTACAAGAGCAGGAGAAGCGAGTAGTGATGTGAAAAATAAATTGAAGCAGCTAGGAGTTGATCCGAAAGCAATCAGAAAAGTTGCAATTGCAATGTATGAAGGTGAGATTAATATGGTTATCCATGCCAATGGTGGAGGGATTCGTGTGATAATTACACCACAAGACATTAAAATGATACTAAAGGATGTCGGACCAGGAATTCCTAATGTCGAGTTAGCTATGCAAGAAGGGTATTCCACAGCACCAGATGAGATAAGGAGCCTTGGTTTTGGAGCTGGAATGGGACTTCCGAATATGAAACGATATACAGATGAAATGGGGATTGAAACAGAAATGGGTGTAGGAACGACGATTACCATGTTGGTACATCTATAATCGATCTAATTAAATTACATAAAGGTGGTGAATGGTAGTGGAAAAATTTTATCATTCTGTTTGCTTAAACCCAGATTTGTGCAAAGGGTGTATCAATTGTATTAAAAGGTGCCCCACAGGAGCAATTCGTGTACGAAATGGAAAAGCACAGATTAATAATAAATTTTGCATTGATTGTGGAGAATGTATTCGAATTTGCCCTCATCATGCAAAAACTGCAACATATGATAAGATTGAAGATTTATCAAAATACAAATACTGCATCGCTCTTCCAGCTCCTACGCTCTACAGTCAATTTAATAACTTAGATGATGTTAATGTAGTACTGAATGGGTTATTAGATATGGGATTTGATGAAGTGTACGAGGTAAGCGCAGCAGCAGAATTAGTTTCAGAAGCTACGAGGAATTATTTATTAAAACATGAGAATCAGTTTCCATTAATCAGCACAGCCTGTCCAGCAGTGGTTCGATTGATCCGTGTGAAGTTTCCAAACCTGATTTCCCAATTGCTTCCCTTGAATCCACCTGTAGAAGTCGCTGCTAGAATCGCAGTGGAACAAGCACTAAAAAGTACAGGGTTATCAAGAGATGAAATTGGAGTGTTTTTTCTATCTCCATGTCCTGCAAAAGTGACCTATGCAAAATTTCCACTGGGTGTAGAAAAAAGTGAGATTAATCATGTACTTGCAATTAAAGAGGTATACCCTAAGTTACTTGCATGTATGAAACCTGTGTTAGCAGATGGGAAAGAATTGGTCCAATCAGGTAAAATAGGAATCAGTTGGGGAAGAAGTGGTGGAGAATCTAGTGGATTATTTACCGAAGAATGCCTAGCGGCAGATGGAATTGAAAGCGTAATTCGTGTATTAGAGGATTTGGAAGATCAGAAATTTAGTCATCTTAAATTTGTAGAATTGAATGCATGCATTGGTGGTTGTATCGGTGGAGTTCTTACTGTGGAAAATCCCTATCTCTCCGAAACAAAATTAAAGCATTTGAGAAAATATATGCCTGTGTCAAGAAATCATTTAGAACAAGCCATGTGTGGACAAGATGTGATAGATTGGACCATACCTGTGGAATATGAGCCAGTATTTCATCTTGGAAATACAATGCTTGAATCGTTTGCTAGGTTAAATCAAGTAGAGCGATTGTGTAAAAAATTTCCTGGACTTGATTGTGGCTCTTGCGGAGCTCCAAGTTGTAAAGCTCTTGCAGAAGATATTGTTCGAGGAGATGCAGATGAAAAAGATTGTATACACTTGCTAAAGCAGAACTTACAAAATATTACAGGATTGGCAAATTCTATAATAAAAGATTTAGAAGCAAACCATAATAATGAACATGTAGCAAAATTATTAAGTCAGTATATGAACCAAATTTCAGAAGAACTGGGGGAGGAATAAAATTATGACAGTGAAAGACATAATTGAATCTGAGTTTTTTGAAGTGTTAGAGGAAGGAACTAGTACAGGGAATGAAATTACAAAACCGTTCTGCTGTGACTTACTTAGTGTAGCAATGGGACGAGCACCAGAAGGTGGAGCATGGGTTACTGTAATGGGGAACATGAACACACTAGCAGTAGCTTCGCTTACAGATACTGCCTGTATCATCTTGGCTGAGGGGGCTATTTTAGATGAACAAGCAAAATTAAAAGCAAAAGAACAAGGGATTTCTGTGTTTCGAACAGAATTGCCGATTTATGAAGCAGCACTTTGGATTGATAAGAGATTGAATGATGAAACTAGCGTATGACCTTCACATTCACTCATGTTTGTCCCCTTGTGCCAGTGACGATATGACACCAGCAAATATTGTAGGAATGGCAGCAATTAAAGGTTTGGATGTAATAGCGGTAACAGATCATAATTCTTGTAAAAACTGTAGAGCTGTTTTAGAAATGGCAAAGGAATATGGAGTAATTGCAATTCCAGGTATGGAAATTAATACAATGGAAGAAGTTCATGCAGTATGTTTATTTCAAGATTTGGAGTCAGCTATGGAATTTGATGCATATGTGTATCAACGCTTATTGGATTTTCCAAATAATGAAGCAATTTTTGGCTTCCAAGAGATTTATGATGAAAATGATTGTTGTGTAGGAAAAGAACCTAAACTACTGATTAGCGCTGTTGATATATCATTTGATGATTTAGTTGATTTAGTAAAACAGTACAATGGAACTATGTTTCCTGCACACATTGATAAAAATGCAAACAGTCTAATTTCAAACCTAGGATTTGTTCCACCAGATAGTAAATTTAAGAGCATTGAAGTGAAAAATATGGCACATTTAAATGAATTGATTTTAAAAAATCCATATTTGGAAGGTTGCTGTATTTTGCAAAATTCAGATGCACATACATTGGAAGATATTCATGAGGCTGACTATTTACTTGAAGTGGAAGAAAAAAATATTACTTCTATATTAAAAAAATTATAAACTTATAAAAGAAGCGATAGGGGTATGTTACTGTTCACACGGTGCATTCATAAATGGGCAAAGATACCTGATTTTGATAA
>CAYJKD010000267.1:0-3532 GCA_964370595.1 uncultured Lachnospiraceae bacterium | reverse complement strand
TATAATTAGTAGAAAAATGCAAAAAAATGACAGAAATTTTGAAAAGACACTTGCAAATAATGAAAAAATGTTGTATAGTTGCTTGGATTTATACCCGAAACATATTGATGAAATATCTGAGATTTGTGAGGTTTCCATAAGTGAGGCAATTAACTGCCTACTAAAGATGGAAATGATGGGAATTGTAATACAAAATCCAAAACATTACTACGAAAAAAGGTTCAGGAGTGAATGATTATGGCAACTAATTTAGTGATTGTGGAATCACCTGCAAAAGTTAAAACAATTAAAAAGTTCCTTGGATCCAATTTTCAGGTGGACGCATCCAATGGACATGTAAGAGACTTACCAAAAAGTCAATTAGGCATTGATGTGGAAAACAATTATGAACCAAAGTATATCACTATACGAGGAAAAGGCGATGTTCTTGCCAAACTTCGTAAAGAAGTAAAAAAAGCAGATAAAATCTATTTAGCAACGGACCCTGACCGAGAGGGAGAAGCGATTTCATGGCACTTGATGAAAGCACTGAAACTAGATGAGTCAAAAGATAAGAAAGTGTATCGGATTAGTTTTAATGAAATTACAAAAAATGCTGTGAAAAGCTCCATCAAGGCACCTAGGGTTCTGGATATGAATTTAGTAGATGCACAGCAAGCAAGAAGAATCCTTGACCGTATGGTTGGATATAGTATCAGCCCACTTCTGTGGGGCAAGGTAAAGCGAGGGTTAAGTGCTGGCCGTGTACAATCGGTAACACTACGGATGATTTGTGACCGTGAAGAGGAAATTGCAGCTTTTATTCCAGAAGAATATTGGAGTTTAGATGCAGATTTAATAGCGGGAAAAGCAAAAAAACCGTTAAAAGCAAAATTTTATGGAAAAGATAAAAATAAAATCCATATTAATAATGCGGCACAAATGGAAGAAATTGTTAGCAAGTTAAATGAAGTATCTTATATAGTAAAAGATATTAAACTTGGTGAACGAGTGAAAAAAGCTCCCATCCCTTTTACCACAAGTACGCTTCAACAAGAAGCATCAAAGGTATTGAATTTTTCTACACAAAAGACAATGCGTATTGCGCAACAACTTTATGAAGGTGTTGATGTCAAGGGACATGGAACAGTAGGTCTGATTACTTATTTACGTACAGATTCAACTCGTATTGCAACTGAGGCAGATACTGCAGCTAGAAGTTTTATTGCAGAGTCTTATGGGGAGAATTATGTAGCAAATTTAGAAGTCTCTAAAAAAGAAACAGGAAAAATTCAAGATGCACACGAAGCGATACGACCTACAGATGTATCTTTAACTCCTTCTGTCGTAAAAGATTCGTTACAAAGAGATGCACTGCGATTATATCAATTGATATGGAAGCGATTTACAGCTAGCAGAATGAAGCCAGCCGTATACGAAACTACATCAGTAAAAATTGAAGCAGGTGAGTATTTATTTACATTGGCAGCATCCAAGATTTCTTTTGACGGTTTTATGTCAGTTTATATGCAAGAAGAAGATAAAGAAGATGCGAGTTCCCAGTTTGGAAAACTTGAAATAGGGCAAGAGTTGAAGTTAGTTGAGTTAGAAACAAATCAACATTTTACTCAACCGCCTTCCCATTTCACAGAAGCTTCTCTTGTGAAAGCGTTGGAAGAGCAAGGGATTGGTCGTCCTAGTACGTACGCCCCTACCATTACAACAATCCTAGGAAGAAGATATATTGTAAAGGAAAATAAGAACCTTTATGTGACTGAATTAGGAGAAGCTGTAAATGGAATTATGATACAGTGCTTTCCTAGTATTGTAGATATGAATTTTACTGCTAATATGGAACATTTACTTGATAAAGTAGGTGATGGTACTGTGGGATGGAAAACGATAGTAGAAAATTTCTATCCTGATTTAGAAGAAGCTGTAAAAGCAGCGGAAAAAACTTTGGAAAATATTGTTATTGCTGATGAGGTTTCTGAGGAAATATGTGAATTATGTGGAAGAAATATGGTAGTGAAATACGGTCCACATGGAAAATTCCTTGCATGCCCTGGATTTCCAGAGTGCAAGAACACAAAGCCCTATTTAGAAAAAATCGGAATGCCATGTCCACTTTGTGGAAAAGAAGTGGTTCTGAAAAAAACGAAAAAGGGTAGAAAGTATTATGGGTGCGAAAACAACCCAGAATGTGACTTTATGTCTTGGAACAAACCATCCGAGAAAACGTGTGAGAAATGTGGAAGCTATATGGTTGAAAAAGGCAGTAAGCTTCTATGTTCCAACGATAAATGTGGGTATAGTATGAGTTTGGATGGGAAATGATTGAATTTATTAAAAAAACATAAAATTGAGTGCAACTATTGTTATTGTAAACGAATCATGTTAATATCTAAGTAGTACAAGAACTACAGCTCGTATGGTTTTGATAATGTTAGGAGGATTTAGAGAAAAATGAGTGTACAATTGTTGGACAAAACACGAAAAATCAACAAGTTATTGCACAACAACAACTCACATAAGGTTGTTTTTAATGATATTTGCATGGTTTTAACTGAAATATTGAAATCCAATATTCTTGTAATTAGTAAAAAGGGAAAAGTGCTTGGAATTGGAACAAATCCAGGTATAGACGAGATTGTAGAGTTAGTAGATGGACAAGTTGGAGGATTTATTGATCCAATTTTAAATGAACGAGTTTTAAGTATTTTATCAACAAAAGAAAATGTTAACTTGGGAACATTAGGATTTATGCAAACTGATGTGAACAAATATCAAGCAATTATTACACCGATTGATATTGCAGGAGAAAGATTAGGTACATTGTTTATCTATAAATGCAATGAACAGTATGATATCGAAGATATTATCTTAAGCGAATATGGAACGACAGTAGTTGGATTAGAGATGATGCGCTCAGTGAATGAAGAGAATGCAGAAGAGACAAGAAAAATACAGATTGTAAAGTCTGCTATTAACACATTGTCATTTTCTGAATTGGAGGCAATCACACACATCTTTGATGAATTAGAAGGAAATGAAGGAATACTGGTTGCAAGTAAAATTGCTGACCGAGTAGGAATTACCCGTTCTGTAATTGTAAATGCGCTCCGTAAGTTTGAAAGTGCTGGGGTAATCGGTTCGAGATCTTCAGGTATGAAAGGTACCTATATTAAGGTATTGAATGATGTTATATTTGATGAACTTGAGGAAATTAAACAAACGAGAAATAATTAATAAAAAGAAAGAGATTAGATTATACTAATCTCTTTCTTTTTTAAAGAAAAGACCCTTGACGAATCATTTGTGTCGTGGTATAATGCATAGGTTGAAAAAACACGTCTATTGATTTCAAGGGTGGTGCCAAATGGTCCCTAAGAAAGCATAAGATATAGGCGGAAGAAAAAAACCAAACGGAGGTAAATAACATGAGCGTTATTTCAATGAAACAGCTTTTAGAAGCAGGTGTACATTTTGGACACCAAACAAGAAGATGGAACCCTAAAATGGCTCCGTATATCTACACAGAGAGAAATGGTAT
>CAYJKD010000266.1:1092-3534 GCA_964370595.1 uncultured Lachnospiraceae bacterium | reverse complement strand
CCCAAGTTAATCCTGCAGTAACTACAAATAATATAAATGCAATTGCAGATGCATAACCAAAATTATATTTTACAAACGCTTCATCAAAGATGATATATGATGCTAAATAAGTAGAAGTGCCTGGCCCGCCCTCTGTCATGATTAGTATTTGCACATACGCTTGTATATACGATATTATTGAAGTAATTGTAACAAACAACGTCATCGGTTTTAATAATGGAAATGTAATATAACGAAATTTTTGCCATGCACTTGCGCCATCTACTAGTGCAGCTTCAATTGCATCTGTAGGAAGGGAATAAAGTCCAGCCATAAACATAACCACTGCATATCCAAAATCTTTCCATATTGTCATAATCATTACAGCAATCAATGCTGTATCTGGATTTTGTAACCAGTTGACATCTAAATCAAAAATTTGATTAATTACGCCAATTTGAGGATTGTACATAAACTTCCATACAAACGCAACAGCAACCATAGGCGTAACAACTGGCATATAAAAAATCACTCGAAAAATACCTTTCCATTTGACCAATGATGAATATATTCCATATGCAATACTGAGTCCTAGTGCAATTCGAAATATGATAACAACTACAGAAAATAGCAATGTATTCCATAAAGACTCATGAAAAAGTTCACTCGATAATACTTCTATATAGTTTTGAGCACCTAGAAAGTTATAAGTACCATTCAACGGATTCCACTGATGAAAGCTTCCAACAAAAGCAATGCCAATTGGAATAATTAAAAAAACAGAGAAAAATATCATCATTACAGCTACCACAATATTTCTTAGCAATATTTCGCTTCTACTTTGTAAGGGATTGTTTTTCTTGAACATGTGAGTTCTCTCCTTTATACCGTATTATTTAGAAAGAAAGGGAGCCTCTCCATAAATTTTTCATTTGGTGGCTCCCTAAATTTCATTACTCTGCAAATTTATATAAATGTTCTGCAGAAGTAAAGGTGCTATTTTGCATATCACGGATAATATTATCATGCGCTTGTTGTAATGCTTCATCAATCGCCATTCCATTAAACATAATTTCTTCTCCTGCTTGTACGAGAGAACTTTCTACAGTTGCTGGCATTGGACCTGGCCAAATATAACGCTCAATATTGGTTGAAATTGCTTTTGCTGCAGGATTTGCAAGAATTTCACTATTATCAGCTAATGTAACTTTTGATGGGAATGTATTCATTTCTAAATTAAAATCAACTTGTACTTCATCCGAAGCCAAGAAAAACTTCACAAAATCTTGTGCTACTGCTTGTGCTTCTGTAGATGCATTTTTATTTACTCCAAATGTTGATTCTCCATTATAACGATTATAGGCATATGGTTCTCCGTCAAATGTTGGAATTTCAAACACCCCAAAGTTGATATCAGGAAAGTTTGTATTTAATGAATTGTTAAAATGTCCCCATTGCATAACCATAGCGGAAATTCCCTGTCCAAAACTATCTCCAGATTTTTCTCCAAAATCTTTACTACCTACACCATCTACTTCATATAAATCCACTAACATCTGCATAATTTGCTTTGTCGCATCTGAAGTAACATTTGGAGTAACGCCATCTTCTAAGAAGATATTTTCTCCTAATTGATAATTTAGCCCTAATAAATAGTTTTGAGCAAAGTCATTATTAAAGTTAAGACCTGCTTGAATTAATTGGTCTCCGTCTTTAATTGTTAATTTTTTTGCTACTTCTCTTAATTCATCCCATGTTTTTGGAATATCATCTTCAGTTAATCCAGCTGCCGCCCACATGTCTTTATTATAGTACATAGATCCTGTCATAATACCATAATCAATGTAGTATACTGAATCATCAATCACATGTGCATCAACACCAGTAAAGTCAGCTTTTAAATCCTCTAATGGAATAGCAAGTGGAGCCATATAATTTGTTAAGTTTTCATGATGGCTATTATGAATATTAAATAATGCTGGTCCATTCTCTCCATCAAGAGCCAAAGGAAGTTTTGTCCAATAATCTGCCCATGGATTATTTACTAATTGAATAGAAACATTAGGATGTATCGCTGTATATTGATCTACTAGAGATTGAAATAATTCTGGACTTCCCCAAATCCAAAATTCAATATCGATATCATTTCCCTCATTAACTGGAACTGATGGGTCATATTGAATAGCCGCTCCGAATGGTTCACTTGGTGCTGCTACAGCAGCTGTTGTTTCTGTTGTCGCGTCACTTGTACTAGTACTTTGACTGCACCCTACCATTGTGGTTGCTAAAACCGCAGTTGCTGTAAGCATTGCTAAAATTCTCTTTTTCATAAAATCCTCCTAAATGATTGTATTTGGTATAGCGTTAAACTTACATATAAAATAACATGCAAATTCAATCATGTCAACACAGAAACACAATTACTGTTATAATTATATAAATTACACAATATTTTTTGTTTAT
>CAYJKD010000266.1:0-1082 GCA_964370595.1 uncultured Lachnospiraceae bacterium | reverse complement strand
TATTTCGCACAATTACTTTGCCCAAAAAATAAAATACACTTGATTTTCTTCTTATCCTTCTTTATAATCAATGTATAAAAACAAACAAGAAAGGACCGAGCACATGACGTTAAAAGACATAGCCGCAGAAGCTGGTGTTAGCGTAATGACAGTCTCTAATGTCATAAATGGAAAACATCATAAAGTATCTACAAGTACAGTAGCAAAGGTTAATAACATAATAAAACAATACAACTATGTGCCTAACCTAAGCGCAAGAAGTTTATCGGTAAAATCTTCTGGTATTGTTGCTATCGTAATTTCAGTTTCTAATAATAACAGCGAAAATTATCTAGAGAATCCTTTTGTCAGCACCATGATCGGTATTACAGAGCAACTATTACGAGAAAGTGGCTATTATGCCATGGTGCGATCTGTTCAAAAATTTGAAGATGTATTAAATTTATTGAGAAATTGGAATATTAATGGAATTATATTTTTAACCCCTCAATACGAAGAAGAACTGCAGAAACAATTAGACCAAATCCCATGCCCTGTACTAATTTTCGATAGTAATATCAACCAAAAAGAAGTCATTAATATTTGTTCAGATGATTATGGTGGCACATATCTAGCAACGAAATATCTACTTAACCACGGACATAAACATATTGGTTTTGTAGCCGACTATCAGGGAAATGCTCTTTTAACACGACGCTTCAAAGGCTATGAAACAGCTATGAAAGATGCGAATTTAGAGATACCTACACAATATATTTTACAGTATCAACCGAGTTATGAAGGCGGTATCGAAGCTGGTAAACAAATTGCCAAAATGCAAGGTAACATTACCGCAGTCATAACTACTGCAGATATCTGTGCAATTGGGATTATGGAAGGTGCACGATTAAGCGGATATCGAATTCCAGCTGACTTATCCGTAATTGGATTTGATAATCTTAAGCTTTGTTCCTATACTACTCCAAAATTAACATCTATTTCACAACAAGTTACGGAAAAAGCTGAAATCGGAACGAAAGCTTTAATAAAAAAAATGAATGGTATTCCCTGTGAACTAACTTTCAAAAAAATGGATATCGAGC
>CAYJKD010000265.1:0-3582 GCA_964370595.1 uncultured Lachnospiraceae bacterium | reverse complement strand
AAGAAAACTGCTATTATAGAGCGTGACGAACTAGGTGGGACATGTTTAAACTGGGGGTGTATCCCTACAAAAGCACTTCTTCGTAGTTCTGAGTTAATCGCTCACCTAGAAGAAGGAGATGAGTATGGATTCTCCCTTGATACGAAATCAATCAAAGTTGATTATAGTAAGATTCAACAAAGAAGCCGTAAAGTTAGTGGGAAATTAGTTTCAGGTATCGGATATTTAATGAAGAAAAATAACGTTACTGTTTTTAAAGATACTGCTACATTTACAGGTGCTAAAACACTGAAGTTAAAAGTTTCTGGAGAAACAATTGAAGGAGCAAATATCATTATTGCAACTGGTACAAAGCCAATGCACTTAGGTGGTATGGACTTTACCTCTCCATATATTCTTGACTCTAAAAAAGCACTTCAACTTACAACATTGCCAAAAAGCGTAGTGGTAATTGGTGCTGGAGCGATTGGAATGGAATTTGCTGCATTATGGAATACACTTGGAGCAGATGTTACAGTAGCAGAGATGTTACCACGCATTCTTCCAAATGAAGATTATGATGTGTCAAAAGAAATGGAAACACAATATAAGAAACAAGGAATCAAAGTTTTAACAGAAACAAAGGTTACAAAAGTAACTGCAAAGCCAAATGGTGTAGAATTAGAAATTACTGATAAAGCTGGAAAGGTATCTGCTGTGTCAGCAGAATATCTACTAGTTGCAGCTGGAATCGTACCAGACAACTCGGAACTTGGACTTGATAAGTGTGGGGTTGCTACTAATCCTCGTGGATATATTACCATTGATGATACGATGAAAACCAATATTGCAGGAGTTTATGCAATTGGAGATATTACTGGTAAATTAGCATTAGCACATACTGCAAGTGCACAAGGAATTATTGCTGCAGAACATATTGCAGGAAAGCATACACATGTGATAAACTATGATAATATTCCAAAATGTACTTACGGTACTCCAGAAACAGCAAGTGCTGGTCTTACTGAACAACAAGTAAAAGAGCGTAAGATTGAATATACAACAGGTGTATTTCCTTTCTCAGCAAATGGAAAAGCAATTGCATATGGTGCACCTACTGGATTTATCAAAATCATCTCTAGTAAGGAACATGGTGAATTATTAGGCGTCCATATGGTTGGAGCTCACGTAACAGAAATGATCGCTGCAGCTGCAGGATTATTATCACTTGAGTGCACCATTGAAGAACTCTCTAGAGTCATTCATCCACACCCAACCATGAGTGAAGCAGTAATGGAAGCATCACATGTGGCAGAAGGTATGGGAATTCATATCTAAAAGAACTAGTATGGAGGAATGTTATGAAAGTGATTTGTATCGGTGATAGCATTACAAGAGGATTTGGAGTTAGAAATCAAGATTCTTGGCTCTATAAAGCAAATCAGGAACTTGATGCTACTATAATCAATCATGGCATTCCTGGAGATACTACAGGTGGGATGCTTGCACGATTTCATGGAACTGTATTAAAAGAATCCCCTAGAGTTGTGATGATTATGGGGGGAGGAAATGACTTTCGAGCAGGTTGTCCGCCTTATATTGCACAAAGCAATGTGATGTCTATGGTGTATACTGCACATGCAAATGGAATTTTACCTATTGTAGGGTTAACAGTACCTACCGATTGGGACAATATTGCAGAGAGGTGGAGGCGTTTACCACAAGTTGGAAATCCTCGAGAATCAGCAATGCAATACAGGCAATGGTTGCAAGAATTCTCAGAAGCAACGGGCACTTCTACAATTGACTTTTACGAAGTGTTTGCACAAAAAGAGCTGTCAACGTTTTATTTGGATGGTTTACACCCAAATGAAAAAGGTCAACAGCTTATGGCTGAATATTTTGTAAAGCGATATAAGGAAATAACTAGCGAATTGTAAAACCGATTTTCCCTGAAATTCGGTTAGCAGCAATACGCATGCGGTTGGTTAGATGAACTTCTTTTTCGCGGACTTCTGTGTTAAATGTGTCAATGGTATAGCTGATTGCAGCAACTGCTTTTCTGCTACGACCAAAAATTGGAACTCCAATAGAAGTTTTTCCCATGGTTAGCTCATCTTCGATTAGTGAATATCCTCTTTTCTTGGTAAGCTTAATATCTTCTAAAATATCTTCTTTATTGAGTTTGGTTTTAGAAGTGTATGGAACCAAGTATATGGAGTCAAGGAATGAACTTACTTGCTCAATAGGAAATGTAGATAGATAAGCACGTCCCATAGCTGAACAAAATTGTGGGTGTCGGTGCCCCATAGGAACAGGAAATTCTAAAGATTCTGTTCCGCAAAGTCCGATTAGATGTACCATATCTGCTCCATTTGGAACACTTAGGTGAAAATGAAGGCCATACTTACTTGTAAGATCAAGCAGTTCAGCTTGCCCATAGCGATAAAGACTATTGTTGCAGAGTGCAACACCAGCCATGGCAATGACATTAAGGCCAAGGTGGTAGCTACCAGTTTCTTCATCACGCTCAATAAAGCCAGCATCCAGTAATGTTGTAAGGTGGCGAGAGACAGTACTAGCATTCATTCCTAATTGGGAAGCGATAGTAGATACACGTTGAATTGGGGTATCTTCCGTAAAGGTTAATAAGATAGAAAGGGTTCTACTTACACTTTTGGTATTGGTTGATAAGTTATTGTTTGGCATAATTTATTCCTCAAAATGATTATTTATTACATATAGTATACTATGAATCATGCATGTGGGCAATATAAAATAATTTAGAAATGGTAATCCATGATAAAAAATAAAAATAAAGGATGATTAATGATGAAAAAAGTATTGATAACAGGTGGAAATGGTGGAATTGCAACAGCAATTAGAGAAGCATTAGCAGCATCAGGTGATTATGAATTTTTTACACCAGATATCGAAGATATGGATGTAACAAAAATTGATTCAGTTGAATCATATTTTGAAAAAATCAAACCAGATGTTCTTGTGAATTGTGCAGGATATCTTAATATGACAACTGCAAAAGGTGCTAATTTAGCAAAAGAAAAATTAGCAATTGATATTAACTTATTTGGTACATTCAATTGTACTACAGCAGCGGTAAATAATAATCCAGAAGTTGTAGTAATCAACTTAGGTTCTGGTGCTGCGACAAGAGCAATACCTGAATGGAGTTCTTATTGTGCAACTAAGGCAGCAGTAGTAATGGCAACAGCATGTTGGGCACTAGAAGGTGTTAAAACAGTTTGTCTTTCTCCAGTAAAAACAGCAACAGCAATGAGAACAGATGCATTTCCAGATGAAGATAAGAAAACATTATTAACTCCTGCGCAAGTAGCTAGAGTTGCTGTAAAAGCAATTAATGGCGAGTATGCTTATGGAAGCAATATCAATATTACATTTGATAATGCAGATACTGTATAATTTTTAACCGAATAACATGTAGTTAAACTCCTAATTGATATAGAGCCCCATACCACTGAGATTCCTCAGCATCTTATTGGTATGGGGATTTTTGTAATATACTTTTATCTATAGTTATGCTATGGTATAACTAAGTGAATATTTAATAGAAAACATTTCATA
>CAYJKD010000264.1:2269-3615 GCA_964370595.1 uncultured Lachnospiraceae bacterium | reverse complement strand
AGATGCCGGGGCTAATATTTCACTTATTTGGGGACATTTTCAAAAACGCTTGACACTTCTGATTGTTGTGATACAGATGTAATACTGGGGGAATCTGACTAAAACAATTTGATTGATATGTATGCTGACTTGGCAGAGGTATTATAAACCGTAAGGGTGAAGTGTTTATGCATTTCGCTTTTCTACAGCGATATTTTGGTATGGCGTGATCTTGTTAGACATTGTATTTACCAATGCAAAATGCATTACTAGTTGGAAGGGAATCTTGATGATGTTGCAAAAGCGCATTTGCTGAACACACTAGGATTTTGGAGTCCATTACACTCAAGTATGGGTGCATACGCACAAACATGGATCTGGCATCCAGAGAATGTCTATGGTATCTACCAAGAGGATCAGTTTGCTAAGTGGTTTGGATTTTTATTGTTTGTTCCGCTGGCATGTTTGTTGCCGATGATGAAGAAGCAATAATTCATTGCTTGTTTGTTTACGTATGGTCTACTATCCCGTGTTCGACACTTGTGCGACGATGAAACTCCGCTACCCCCTATAAATAAAGGGATTAACGCAAACGCTAGATAGTGCATACCTTTTCAACTCCATATAGTCATGAGATAATAGACTAAAGTTTTACAAACAGTTTAAAAAGTTAAGTCTTAACTTTTTAAATCAATTAAAGGAGGTTTAGTCTATGGGGTCTACAACAGCTACTAAAGTAGCAAAGCAGTGCCGAATATAAGAATGGGCACTACAAGTACAAGATTATAAAAACCGTGCAAGTGATATCAGCATGGAGGAATGGTGTCTCACACAAGGAATTACAAAAGCGTATCTTACGTAGTCCGTACCGTATTCGGATACTATGTAGACGGTCCAGAGAGTTTTGGAATCGTAGTACTAGGACAAGGCTTTACCTGGCTTGACGCAGGAACTCATGAATCCCTAGTAGAAGCAACCAACTTTGTAAAAACAGTAGAAACCCATCAACATAGAAAGATTGCTTGCCTAGAAGAAATCGGCTATCTCAACGGATGGATTACGAGAGAGCAGTTAGAAGAAACCTATGAGGTACTCAAGAAGAACCAGTACAAGGAATCTCCTACACAAAAACAGCTGTAGGAGACAAATATGTTTACGAAGATATGGTGCAGAATGGAAACTGCAATGAGATATTGTATGGTGCGGATGCTTAACCTGAATAAATGAGCAACCAAGTTTTGTTTTTAATCAAAATAAGGTGACTTTGCCCATTTATGAATGCACGTGTGAACAGTAAGTATCAGGGATGATAGAAAACTTGATTTAGTTGGAAATTTATTTGGGATCTGTTTAGGAGTAATATTTTT
>CAYJKD010000264.1:0-2259 GCA_964370595.1 uncultured Lachnospiraceae bacterium | reverse complement strand
AACAATATTACCGATATTTATCAATATAAAAATTAAGGAGAAGCTATATGATTAACTTTTTGGAACTTAAAAATTACAGAGGATTTTCACAATTAGAACTAAGTGACATGTCTCCCATTACATTAATATCTGGAAAAAATAATACTGGAAAAACATCCGTGCTAGAAGCTCTTTTTCTATTAATGGACCATCAATCCCCAGACTGTTTTGTAGGGGTTAGTTCTTTTAGAAATATGCATATTCAAGCAGAACCATCAAGTTTATGGGAGCCGTTTTTCTATAATATGGAAACAGATAATAAAATAGAAATAGTGGCACATTGTGATGATGGTAATCGTAACTTAACATTTGCTCCAGATAAGTCTTTTATACCAACGTTTGATAACAATATACCATCGGATATGTTAAATCAATTTACGAGCAGTGCTAAGACCTCATATTCCCTTAAATTTGAGTATAATCATGAGACCTATACAGAAGTTGGCCACTATCTAATTTCACCAGGTGGTATGATGTGTAATATTAATACGAATCTTCCAAACAATGAGATGGTACCAATGCAACATTGCCAGTTTATCAATGCTATGATCTCGCAAAATGATATGATTGCTCCAGAGTGGTTTGGAAAAATTTTGTTGAGTAAAAAGAAAGAACAGATTTTACAAGCTCTGAGAATCATGGAACCTGAATTACAAGATATTGTCACAATTAGCAAAAATAATAGGAGTCAGTTATATTTCCAAACAAATGATAAAACATTACCTGCAAAAATGTCAGGAGATGGTATGACCCATCTTTTGTTTATTCTTATGGCTATCGTGACCAATCCTAACGCTATCATTTTGATTGATGAGATTGAAACTGGTTTTCACTATTCGATCTATGAAAAATTATGGGAGATTATATGTAAAACAGCGATAGAAAATAATTGTCAAGTTATTGTAACTACCCATAGTTATGAGTGTATAGTAGGAGCAATATCAGCAGTTCAAAAAACTGGTAGTTCCGATGGATTTTGCTTTTACCGAATCGATAAAGGTAGTAATAGCTTTGTTTCGAAAAGATATAATGCGGAACTTCTGCAAACTGCTATAGAGTTAGAGATGGAGGTGCGATAAATGGCAAGAACTCCAAATGGAAAAATTAAAATCATGAAGCAGTATATCATTTTGTGCGAAGGATTAGATGCATATAATTTTTTATGCTGTTATCTCAATAGTGGAGCATTTAAGGAAAATACTGCGGTTAGCGATGATATTCAAGTGATGAATTTTGGAGGGAATGAAGAATTTGATAAGTACCTAAAGTTACTTATTAACACTTCAGGATTTGAGATTGTCAAGTCAATGATGATTGTTAGAGATGCAGAACAAATCCAAGAGACGGTATTAAGTCGGATTCAAAACGCATTGCAAAAGAATAATTTTTCTAGACCGAAGCAATCATCCCAGTGGATTAGAGAAAACGAAAGACCTTGTGCAATAGGAGTTACATTCTTTCCTTCTTGCACAGAACATAGTGAAATATCTGAAATTGCACACAAGAAGCAAGAACCTATTTTTATTACAAAAAACGGTTACAGCGATTTGGTTGTAATGAGTAGTGAATTATATGATAAATTTGCAAAAATAAATCGTATCGACCAAGCAATCTATGAATCTGAAAAAGAAATGGAAGAGGGCGGAGAAGCTATCGACCTTGATTCTGCATTTGAACGGTTGAATAAAAAATATTATGGATAAATACAAAATCATTTTAAATATCTAACTCAAACTTCGCACACCAATTATAGCTTTGCACCTTGAAAATTCAATACTTGGCATATATTCATTTATCAATGTTCGAGTTCGATTTCCTTACGCGGCTTGCAGATTTGTTTTTATCAAATCAGGTAAAGTACCTATAAATGCATCTAGTAATTCACTGATTTTTTCATCAGATAATTCTGTATGTTGAATTAACAATGTTTCAAACATTTGAAACATCAATTGAAAAGCCTGTAACCATGTGATATCAGAAATTTCATCGGAAAAATATAAGAAAAGTTCTCCCAAAGACCGTTACTTTTATTCATAGCATGAGCACCTCCAATTTAATTGTTTTTCGACAATTCAATTATACCAAATTTAGAGGTTTCATGCTATTTTTATGCCAATATTTATTGAATTTTCAAGGTACAAAGGCACTTTTAATGTGCGAAGTTTGAGTAATTTACTTCATGCAAGTTGATTATCTCATAGATCCAAGGAAAATAGGAAC
>CAYJKD010000263.1:2413-3620 GCA_964370595.1 uncultured Lachnospiraceae bacterium | reverse complement strand
ATGTTAAAATATTTAAAAATTACAAGTGATTCTTATAAACCAAGTGGATATTGTAGAAGTGATTTCCTTGGGCATAATCTGTATTTTCAATATGATTATAAGGATTTTTGGTTTGATGTAAGTTGTGAAAACCGAGTATTTAAGGATAAAACAGTAGAGGCGTTGTTTCGGCATAACGATATTACAAAAGAAGAAAAACAGAAATATTATAGAAATTTAGATGCATTTGTAGGAGATATGAGCCAATTCAGAGAAGATACAAATGAAGCTGTCTATTGGAAGGTTTATCAGTTGCGAGAAAGGTGTATTGGGAAAGAAGTTTTGGAGAATGCATTTCCATTGATGAAATATCCAGTTAAGGGAATTGTCGAATTGCCTATATACGCAAAGAAAGCTTGTGGGATTCACTATTTGACGGATCTTTCTTATGAAGAGCAACTAATCAACAATCTTACCTATTTTACTAACAACTATATTATTATTAAAAAAGCGTTTCAGCATTATTATCAAGATTTACTACAACGGATTGGAACACGAGCAAGTGTATTGTTTGAAGATTCTATTATGACAGATATGAATTTTTCTAATCTAGAATATGATGAATATTTGCAACAGATGGTAGAAAAAGGACAAGTGATTCTATTAGGATATGGGCAACAACCATTATTAGAAGTAAAAGATTTGAAAGTTCCATCATTTGTTATTGCAATTCCTAAATGGTTGATTGCAAAAGCATTTACGAATATGTTTTCAAAAGAACTTTTGCAAGGTGTTTATATACCAGCATATTTCAATATTTATCAACATGTCTCCTTGGTTGAAAAAAGCAGATTAACCTACTTTCAATTGAATCAGTTAATTCAAGAACAAGGGATAGCAGTTGAAAAAATGAGTACAGAAATGCTATATAGTAAATTTCCACAGTATTTTGTTAATATATATGAAGATACATTACCTCCTGTTTTTTTCTTTAAAACATATAACCATAAGGAAATATTTGAGTTTGAAGAATTCTATTCCGATAATTATGAAGGATTATTGAATACAGTTGAGTCATTTGATGGAATTAGAAGCATTAGTACTTATGTAGATGCAAGTACACTAAAAGAAATTCCTTTGCAGTGGACTCAAAAAAATAAGAAGGATGCTATTTTAGTAAATGGAATTGTGGTAAGTAAAGCAAAAGCTGTTGAAGTTGTTAACTTGA
>CAYJKD010000263.1:0-2403 GCA_964370595.1 uncultured Lachnospiraceae bacterium | reverse complement strand
GCGAAGAGAAACACTTCCGCTATACAACAAATCCTGTATTGCAAAAGGAAAAGATGGAAATCTTGAGATTTTTCCATTCTTACTTGGAAGTGGAACGGTTAAAATAGGGAAGCAAGTATTTGCTTGGGAAAAAGATGACATCAATAGTTATGATTTGGAAAAGAAGGTCATTCTCTATACCCCTTATATATCAAAACAAGATATTGAGGGAAACTATACCATGGAAGATGCACAGACTTACCGAAAAGTGGTAGGAAAAGGTCGCATAAATATTGTGATACAAGACGACAGAATTCTCTTTATGAAAAAGGGAGAAGTAATGCTTCCATGTTTTGGTGTTGTTCTGTCCCTACATTCTTCCGTTGATTTATCACAGATGGGGATTGAGGAAATAAAAGGAAGATATATTACACTAAAAGATAGGAAATTAAGTGTGAAACTTGATGCACCTGACCATGTAGATACAGAAAAATTCGAAGGATTTCAGTGGATTTATGGTGGTGCAATGACTTTGATGATGGATGGAAAAGCAATGTTTACGGAACAAACAATGCGATCTTTTATGAAAGAAGAAGGGTGGTATACTCCGCTTTCCATGCAAACGCAGGAAGCAGATGTGTTTAATTTGTCTATTCACCCAAGAACAGCAATTGGAACCAAGGGAAACGGTGAATTCTTTTTGCTGGTATTTTCAGGTAGGACCAATATATCAAGAGGTGCTGATTATTTAGAGATGATAGCATTGACAAAAAAGATAATACCAGATGTAGATAAGCTTGTAAATGTAGATGGAGGTTCTTCGTCAATTCTTGGATTGGTAAACAATCATCAATTGATCGAAATGAGTTATCCTTCTGCATCAAATGCTACCTGTACTGGGATGATAAGAAACATTAAAACGATTTTTACAATAGAAATGGAGAAAAGAACATGATTGAATTTGGTACTGGAGGATGGAGAGCTATAATTGGAGATGAATTTATAAAAAGCAATATCCAGTTACTTGCACAAGGTATGGCAAATAAGATGAAAGCAGAGCAATCAGAAGGAAATGAACTTGTGATTGGATATGATAGACGTTTTTTATCGAAAGAAGCACTTTACTGGGTGTGTGAAGTAATGGCAGCAAACGAAATCAAGTGTTACTTTGTCAATCGATCAGTACCGACTCCTCTTGTAATGTATTATACAATGGTAAAAGATTTTCAATATGGAATGATGATTACAGCAAGTCACAACTCTGCATTGTATAATGGAATTAAGATTTTTACAAAAGGAGGACGAGATGCAGATGTGGAGCAGACGAAAGAAGTTGAATCCTATACCAACAAAGTAAAACAAGTTTTGACCTGTTCCATTGAAGAAGCCTATGAAAAAGGACTGATTGAAGATATTTACCCAATGAATGATTATTTAGATAATATCAAAGATAATATTGATATGGAGGCGATTAAGGGTGCTCAATTAAAAATTGTTCTTGATCCTATGCACGGAGTGAGTAAGCAAGCGTTGAGTATTCTATTATCCTCAGCACATTGTGACTTAACAGTAATTCGTGCAGAACACGATACGCTGTTTGGCGGAAGAATGCCTTCTCCGTCGGAAGATACTTTAAGATATCTACAACATACAGTAAAAGAGAATCAATATCATATAGGAATTGCAACAGATGGAGATGGAGACCGTCTTGGCGTTATTGATGATAATGGTCGTTATATCCATTCGAATGATATTTTAGTTATGTTATATTATTACTTAGTAAAATATAAGGGGTGGAAAGGTCCTGTTGTTAGGAATATTGCAACGACACATATGCTTGATAAAGTGGCAAAAAAATTAGGAGAATGTTGTTATGAAGTTCCAGTTGGATTTAAAAACATTTCTTCAAAAATGACAGAAACGAATGCGATATTAGGTGGAGAATCTTCTGGAGGACTTACAGTGAAAGGTCATATCAATGGGAAAGATGGTGTTTATGCAGCGTTATTACTGATTGAGATGATGGCAGTTATGGGTAAGAAAATTTCTGAAATTATGGATGATTTAAAGAAAGAAATTGGAGACAGCTATATGGCTGAAGCAGATCATAGCTTTAGCAAGGAAAAGAAAGAAGAGATATATCAACAAATATTTGTAGAAAAAAATATGCCAGATTTATCAGATGTAACAGTAGAAAAAATATCTTATGAAGATGGTTGTAAAGTTTATTTTGATAATAATAATTGGATCATCTGTAGATTTTCAGGTACAGAGCCACTACTTCGCATTTTTTGTGAAATGGAAAATAAGAAAAAAGCAGAGGCGATGATTGAACGATTTGAGAGTCATTTAGGTTTATAAGAATAAAAGTAGGTAAAAGAACCGTATAACTTCTAATGGTAAATGGAAGTTATATGGTTCTTT
>CAYJKD010000262.1:0-3671 GCA_964370595.1 uncultured Lachnospiraceae bacterium | reverse complement strand
GTCGCTTCCGCTACTGCTGTTGTTGTCGCTTCCGCTACTGCTGTTGTTGTCGCTTCCGCTACTGCTGTTGTTGTCGCTTTCGCTACTACTACCCCCAGTAGAAGGTGTGCCACCTCCTTGTACTACAACAACTTCATCACTTTCATTGCTTATAGGTACTGCAACAAGTGGAACTAAATCATCTGCAATTTCACTACCAACACTCCCTCTTTGTGTTGGTTGCATCGCAGTATAGCTAGAATCTACCTTTACATTATCTGAGCTAGTTTCATCCGACACTCCCTCTTCTGCATTCGGCTCTGAAACTACTGTGTCTACCTGTAGTTCTATCTCTACTTGCTCTGCATCATCTACTTGCTCTGCACCATCTGGTTGATCAACTAGTGGGGTATCGCCATCCGCAATCACAATTTCTTGTGCTGCTTCTTCTTCTCCACTTGCTTGTGTACCACTGTAACCTGCGACTCCAGCTGCTATTACTGCAACTGCAACTGCTGGTACTGCTAAAAACCGCTTTTTCATTTAACTTTGCATCCTCCATTGTTATTTTAGACTAACTTTACTTAGTATATGCTAACTCAAATACAAAGTCAATTATGTTATTCACCTATACGATACCCGATTTTTTCATAGTTGAAAAAACACTTGGATTATCAAGGTTTTTCATAACTATATCATAAATACGAAACAAAACTAGAGCGTTTTGGTATCATATTTCAGTACTAATTCACCAGAAATAGTGCCATTTATAAACTCAGCAGAAATATAATTCTACTTGCTTATAAACGACACTTCTCTTTTCAGCATATCATGCAGATATTTTAATCATTTATCTTACTATTGTAATTTTGCTCCTAAGTCTCTACAGCTTTGTTTTACATCATCATCTGGTTCTCCTTCACAGATGACTACGTCTACAACAGCAATTCCTAGGGACTCGCATTCTTCTTTCCACGTCTCCATCCAAGGTCCACCACCCCAACCATACGAACCAAACAGTGCTACTTTTTTACCGTTTAAGTTTGATTTCACACTTTCCCACATAGGTTGAAATTCGCTTTCTTCCAAATCTTCCGCACCAGAAGCAGGGCACCCAAATGCGATTGCATCATAAGAATCCACCGAATCTGATGTAAATGATGATGCTGATATTACTTCAGCTCCAACACTAGCCACTTCATTTGCCATACTTTCTGTATTACCTGTACCACTCCAAAACACAACTGCAATCTTAGACATAACATTTCCTCCTTCAATCCAACAATTTCGCTACAATAAACATATAACATCGAATTAACCTGACAATTGTTACTATTATCAGTTTATACGTTTCTAACTATTTCGTCAAGAACGTTTTTTTCTATTTAAGTTTTCCTAAAAAAGAATTCTGCAACTCATTGACAAATCAGTTAGTTTCGACTATATTCAATTTACTTAATATGATATGAGGATAAAATAATGAACCGAGAGATGAAATACATTATTAACCAATCTAGGCGATTGCTATTAGAAACCTCCTTAACGGAAAAAGAAATATCCAAATCCCTTTATATTTCTGAATCTTATTTCAGAAAAATTTATAATACGATCTTTTCTATGCCGCCCAAAAAATATATAAAGCTTGTAAAATTAAAAAAGGCACAAGGATTACTAAAACATACCAATTTACCGATTAATGAAATTGCAAAAATCGTAGGATACCAACATTTAAACAAATTTACAGAATCATTTAAAGCACAATTTGGAGTTAGCCCAAAAAAGTATAGGGACTCTGTCCAATGATGCCTTATTATACGATTTCATAATCTTCAATTGTTTTGTTTTATTCTATAAAAAAACCATCTTGATGTTACAAAAGATGGTTTTTCTATTTCTATCAATTATTTATTACTCGTGTGCTCATTCTTGACTGTTTGTTTGCCATTTTATTATCATACATTTTTTTGTCTACCAGTTTAAAAAAATCGTTAAATTCTAGTTGCGTTTTACCTACAAATTTATCAAATCCTATTGCAAGTGAATATTTATATACTGCATTTTTATTCACTTTATTAATCTGTGCTGCGATTTCTACAATCATGTCTTGGATATCTTCTTTTGTGCAACCTGTCAAAAGAGAAGCAAATTCATCTCCACCAATACGAAATGTTTTTCCGTATTTACAAAAAACTCCATTCAGTGCATAGTATGAATTTCTCAGTGCATTATCCCCTTCAATGTGTCCTAAACTATCATTAATCAGTTTTAGGTTATTCATATCCGAAATAATACACCAAACCTCTTTTTCTACTTCTTCATTTTCAAACATATCGTTTATTTCTTCATAATAGGCTTTTGCATTGTACCCACCTGTCAATGCATCATTAAAAGAATATTCAAGAAGCATGGTTTTCATTTTATTTGCGACAGTAGCAATTTTTCCAACTTCATCCTTTGTGTAAAGTTCATCTGGTATCTTAATTTTCATATTTCCTGTTTCTGCTATTTGTGACATGGATTTTTAAAGCACACAACTCCTAATATAATAATAACACTTACTGTAATCCCAGAAACCAGAATTGCCAAAACCAATCCATCATTTCGTTCAAGGGCAGCATTCATAATCCGCTCTTCTTCTAGTGAATATTCATCAATACTACCAAAAAAATCATTGGCAATTGGTGTAACAACTTGGAGTGCATATAGTGCATCTTCATACGCTCCTCCATTAATCCAAATATCTGCTGATAAGATCATGCTTTCTTTATATACATTCTTTTCTTCAATAATCCGAGTGAATTCTGTAAGTTGATCTCCTGATAAATATTTTGCATACTCTTCCATCTTATCATCTAAATCTGAAAATGCTATTATGTAATCGTCATAATAATCTTTCTTAACATCTTCTTCCACCGCAAATAAAATATCTCTTCCCAATACACGGCATACATACATATTCCTTATGATATCACTAAGTTCTTCTTTGTGACGTACATTTACATTAATAATGTTTTGAGAAGATCGATTCACTGCCCATATAGAAAAACACGAAAAAACACTTATTATAACAACATTTGCGATTACAAACCATTGTAATGGAATAAACTTCTTTTTAATTGTTGCATTATTTAACCAATTTACAAATTCTTTCATATATGCCTCCATCTCTTAAGCATCATTGACACAAAAATTCACTATATTTTTTTTCAAATTCTGGTATTGGAATCGGCTTTGAATAATAATATCCTTGTACGACATCACAGTTGATATTTTTCAAAGTTTCAATCTGTTCTACTGTTTCAATCCCTTCTGCTACTACATACATATCAAGATTGTGAGCTAGCTTTATAAAGCCTTCTACAACGTATTCTGCACGTATGGATTCTTCATCCTCGCTAAAAAAACTTCTGTCCATTTTTAATACATCTGCTTTTAAGCTCTTTAACATCCCTAATGATGAATAGCCCGCACCAAAATCATCAATAGAAATTTTAAACCCAGCACTTCTCAAGTCAGAAAATAGTTTATTAATCAGGTTTTTATTTTCTATGGTAGTGGATTCTGTCAATTCTATTTCGAGATACTCATGTTTTACTTCAAATTGATCTGCAATTTCGCTGATATCTTGTACCAAATTAGGTTTGCGAAGATTTTGTCTCGAACAATTAACAGATATAGAAATCAGAGTTTTT
>CAYJKD010000261.1:0-3673 GCA_964370595.1 uncultured Lachnospiraceae bacterium | reverse complement strand
TCGTTCCAGCATCTATTGTACAAGGTAATTATAAAGACTATGAAGCATATTTAGGGAGTCTTGATTTAAAAGAAGCAACAGAAAAGCTTGTTCCAGATTCTACATATTATGGCTATGATTCAGAGCAGAACCGTATCGTAGGTGCAATTAATATTCGCCATTATTTAAATGAAGGACTTTTACAAGGTGGTGGTCACATCGGTTATGGAGTGAGACCTTCTGAACGAAGAAAAGGATATGCAACACAATTGCTACAACTAGCATTAGAGGAATGCAAAGGATTAAAAATTGATAGAGCCTTAGTGGTTTGTGCAAAAACCAATATCGGCTCCGCTAAAACCATACAAAAAAATGGTGGTGTGTTAGAAAATGAAATAGATTTAGAAAATGGTAAGATTACTCAGAGATATTGGATTACAATATCATAATAGGAAATAGGAAAGAATAAGTAGTAAATTATTTCAATATTAAATTTTTTGCTAAGCAGAAGCAACTAGTTTTGGTAATCGGTTGCTTTTGTTTTTTTGTAATGTAGAAAGATAGTTAGGCTTTAAGTCTAAACTTAAATCTCGTAGTTTGTTATGTAAGTAAAACAGAAATTATGAGGAAGAGAGAGGGATATACGAAACAAAATAATCAAACATACTTTACCAAATGGTAAAAAAAGTGTATGATAGAACAATATCATTTGATTCAATTATTTGCAAAAATCAAATAAATGTTAAGTCGATATGCTTTTTGAAACAATATAAATGCATAATTGTAAAGGAGAAAATGAACTATGAATAAGAAAATAAGAACTTTAAGTAGTATTATTTTAGCAGGAATGGTGTTACTATTGTCAGCATGTTCTAGTGATATACAAGGAAAAGGTGAAACCCTTCGTGTAGGAATGGATCTTCAATTTCCACCATTCTCATATTTAGACGAAACAGGAAATGCTGCAGGATTTGAGCCTATTATTGCAGAGGCATTTGGTGAATATTTAGGAATGGAAGTTGAGATTGTCAACTCAGATTTTTCGCTTTTGATTCCTGCTCTAGAGACTGGTGATGTAGATATTTTAATCGCAGATATGTCAGAGACTCCAGAACGTGCCCAAAAGGCTGATTTTTCGGACCCATATCGATATACCCAGTCTCTAGCACTGGTTAACAAAGACTTTGCGACAGAGCATAATATTACGAATGATATGAAAGCAGAAGATTTTTTTGCAATTGAGGAAGCTACATTTGTTGGGTTAGCAGGAACATTTGGAGTTGTAGTTCCACAGAGTTATGGCGTTGATGTAAAGGAATTTACTGAAATCGGAAGTGCAATATTAGAGGTGTCACAAGGAACTGCTAGTGCAATTGTATTTTCCAATGAAGCATATAGTTTTCATGCAGTGAATCCAGATACCACGATGGTTTATGCACTTGGAAATGTCACATCATCTAGCTTTGCAGTAAAAAAAGGAAATACAGAACTATTAACAAAAGCAAATGAGTTTATAGCATCTATGTATGAAGAAGATGGATTCTATGATCAGATTAGAGGGGAATGGGATCAAATCATTGGCGAATTCTTAGTTAATGATGAATTAGGTCTTGACTACATCATTTACCCACCTACGAAATAGAAGGAACTATTATTTATGAAAAAAAGCATGGATCAATTACAATATATAGGTGTTGTCATCTTTTTTATGGTGGTCATAGGGGTGGCGCTTGTATTCTCTATTGATAATCCTAGATATGACATGATTTTAGAAGATAAGAACTTGTTGGTAACTGCATTCTTGAATACGATATGGATTAGTTTAGTTACCCTAGTGGGTACTATGATGCTTGGATTTGTACTATTTATGATGATGCGTTCTAAAATCACGATTCTGAGAGCAATATCCAATGTATTTAATGAGATAATTATGGGAACTCCACTACTTGTAATGATTTTTCTAGTGGTATATGTAGTTGGTGCTATTTTGTCTTATAATGATAAATTAGTTTTAGGGATAGGAGCACTTATTCTGTACAATAGTCCGTATGTGGCAAATGCATACGAAACTACAGCAGCAGTGGTTGATGAAGATCAATATATCGTTATGGATCTGTATCAATTCAAATGGTATCAGAAATATACTTATATCATTATCCCACAAATGGTTCGGCCATTTATCCCCTCACTCATTAACAATTTATCTAGTGTAATTAAGGGTTCTGCGTTATTAAATGTAGTATCAGTAGCAGAGATATCCTATATTATTACATCGATTGCATCTAGAAATTTTGCATTTATTGAAGGCTATTATATTATGTGGTTGATGTATCTGATGATTACAATTCCGCTGTCTCTTCTAGCCAAATATATTGGAAAGAGGGTTAAGACATGAAAATTCAGTTAAAGAATGTTAGTAAAAAGTACGACTCTGTAGAAATTTTAAGAGAGCTTAATTTTGAAATTGATGGAATTACCACACTGGGAATTATTGGAGAATCTGGTTGTGGAAAATCAACACTTTTGCGACAACTCGCAGGAATTGAAGACCCTAATTATGGAGATATTCTAATTAATGGAGTATCTCCAATTGAAAACAAACAAGAATTTCAAAATGAAATTGGATATGTATTTCAAAAGCATAATCTATTTCCACACCTCTCTGTAAGAAAGAATATTATGCTGATTCTAGAAAAAATCAAAAAAATCCCTATAGAAGAAGCAGAAAAGCGAGTTAACCAGGTTTTAGCAAAACTTCGGATTGAAGAAGAAGCAGATAAGAAACCAAATCAAATCTCAGGAGGACAGGCCCAACGGGCCTCCATCGCAAGAGCACTAGCCACAAATCCTAAGCTGATTTTTTTAGATGAGCCAACAGCAGCACTAGATCCGCTATTAACAGAAGAAGTACTTAAGTCGGTAAAAGAGTTAAAGGATACAGGGATTGAATTTATTTTTATTACCCATGAGATTGAATTTTTAAAAGAATTTGCAGATTATGTTATTTTTATGGATAAAGGTCAAATCGTAGAAAGTGGAAGTAAGGAATGTTTGCTAAACCCCAAAACAGATGAATTAAGGATGTTTTTGCGAATATAGAGAAAGGAAATTGGTTTTGAAACAGGTAGCCCAAATTTATACAACCATTGATGGCTTTAAAGAATTAATTAAGAATGAAAAAGTTCAAATAGAAGCCCCCTTGTTGGTTCGAATTGTAACAACCAATAAAACGAGAGAAGAGTCTCTTGCACTTGCAAAAGAGGTAAAGTTATTATTACCTAATAGTACAATCGTTGGAGCGACTTCTTCTATGAGTGTTATTTATAAAGGAGAGTCCATTGATGATGCTACATTAATTGTAGTAGAGCAGTATAGTAAGTTGATTATTTCATCTAGGAAAATCTTATTTACAGGAAAGTCTCCGATTGCATTAGCAAAGGAAATTCATGAAGCTTGCTTGGAAATTGGTACAGAATCTACGGGAATTAACATCCTATTTTCTAGTAAATACTGGGATGGGTATTCATTTACTCGAGAATTCAATAACCTTAAACCTCAGATGCGACTTGTAGGTGGGATGGCTGGAGAAATTGCGCAGTTTATGGGAGATAGTTTTGTGTTTACTCATGAAGATGTTTACGATGATGTCATGATTTTATTTGCAGCATCGAATGATGAAGAATATCATTTTTCA
>CAYJKD010000260.1:0-3700 GCA_964370595.1 uncultured Lachnospiraceae bacterium | reverse complement strand
AAATTATATGTCGAGGGCATCTATTTTTCTTTGAATCAAGTGATAGGCTAAAATGTATTAATCACATTTCTAACTTCGTCCCAAATTGAGACAAAGTTAAAATACATACACTTAAATACTTGCAAGTCTTACCATGATTTCCTCAGCAACTCCCCACAAGTTGTTATAGCTCTTTCTTAAATCTTCGATATCATCACGATAAACATTACCCGTTTCATTGGCTCTTCTTGCAAGCTGATTTAAGCTATTGGATGTGATTCTAAGAACCCTTACAAGTTCTCTCACATCGCTGGTATCGAGTTGGATCACATAGCCATCAATCGCCATTTTTCTAAGATAGGCACCCATATTGCGAGTGCCGATTCGTTTCATTCTATCGTAGATCAGTTCTCTTTCTTTGGGAGTTACTCGAATGTGTAACTGTAGTTCCCGTGCTCTTTTCACCATCATCGTTCCTCCTGTCTATCAAAATTGACACAATTCCGTTGCAAGTACCTGTAACGGAATTGTGTCATGCAGGGACATGCATTGTCAAACTGTTTTATTCAAAATCTGCTACAAGTTCTTCTTTAATATTTTCAAAATCATGATTGGATATATCTATTAACTTTTCCAACACAGACTCTGTAAGTTCTTTTAACTCTATCTCATCATCTCCAATATATGCCTGCATTTCAGTAAGTTCTTGAATTAGCCCAGTGCGTGACTCGGTACCATAGATGCACATTAAATTGGTTTCTTCAACTGTAAAATTCATTATATTATCGCTCCATTTCTTTTTTATTGATTAGGTTGTCCTTGTACTTGGTTGGTGGTGTGAATTTAAGCTCTGCGAGTACGGATTTTTTCTTGTTTTTATCGCTGTTGACTGCATTTGCAAGTTCAAGAATAGAAATTGCTTTGCCATCATTTATATCCTGCTCTAATTGAGCTACTGTTGGTTCATTATTTATTACACCATCAATCTGATTAAGGTTTTGTTCCATAGATAGTTCAGCAGTTTTTAGATAATTATCGACCTCTTTAAAGCCAAAACTATCTACATAGTGACACGATATCACACCATTTAACTTAATTGCAATGATGTCACTTAGAGATAGAGAATGACCTATAAAACCATCGGGTTTATCGTGATTAAAGTCAAGGTAAAGTTTATCCAAAGCAGTGGTTACATTGGCTACATTTTGAAGTTCGTTCACATAAATAAGATTATAATTTTCTCTATCAATACCTTTTCCCCTATGTTCTAGCTCCTTCACAGATGCAAAGTGATAATCTCTATAGTTTGCTCCTGATTTTACTTGGAAAATAGCGAAACTATCACTTGCACTCTCTAAAAATGATTTTTCTTCAATCCTTGAAAGGTCAGTACACCGCTCTTTTGTTAATTCGATTAAATGCATATCTATATCCGTAATTAGTTCAGATGAAGTTTTGCTGATAAGTTCCAGTGAGGATTTTAGCTCTTTCAGTTCCTTTCCCTTGCTCCAATTAGCGATATAACCAAATGAATTATCAGCAGTTTCAATGTTGTAGTAATTGCACACTGCATAACTAATGCTTTCAGCTTCAACTTCTTCTGTATTACGATTTTTCTTTATGGGCTCTCCATTATCATCTAATATGGCTCTGTCATGAAGTTTTGAATGTGCTATTTCATGGATGGTAGCACAGATAGTTTGAATTTCACTCATACCCTCACAAATAGTAATAGTTTTATTATCAAGATGATAAAAACCATCAGCTCCATTTGCAATGGGTTTAATTTCAATAGGAACAGGAGAACTACGTTTTAGTGCTTCCATAAACAGTTCATAGTTTTCAACATTTCCTACCAAGTCATTGACTAGAGTTGGAATCTCTTTTCCTTCCGTTTGGGCATAATCAAAAACAGATACCACACGAAATGTAGGTATCTGCCTTTCAAATTCTTCTATTTGAACCCCTCCATCTTTATCAAGAAGAGGTGCTTTGGTCACGGGGTCTAATTTTGTTCGTTCCTCCTTAAGCTTGTACGGAACTGGTGCAATGATTTTAATTGCTTTTTCGCCCTTTTTTACGTTTCTACCAAAACCATCTTTCCATTTGCTGAAACCTGCGACTAAAGTTGCATTGGGGGCTTGCATTGCTATGAGAATTTTATTGTTAAAGCTGTACTTGTGGAACTTACTCATTGTTTGTAGATAGGTTCTGTATTTATCGCTTTCAAATAAATCTTTTATGCCCGTTTCAATACTGTCGGTTATTTCTTTTAGTCTATCTTTTTGAGATTGTTTTGTTTGATTTTCTGCCATAAGTTCCTCCTTGAATTAGTTTTGGATACAAAAAAACACTTATCGAAAATTAATTCAATAAGTGTCGGGTTGTTGTTAGATTTATTTTATTCATGTTTGGAAATTCTTTGTGAGTGTGTGCAGAAGGTTAGTTCATCTTGGATTGCTCTGCTTAAAAGTAATATTGACAAATGCTTATAAATTATCGCTGTACCTTTAGTACAATAATTTTTTATAATACAAATCAATCTAGTATACGGTAATTTCCATACCTATAACTTCCATCTTCAAAAGAAAATGAAAACAAGCTATTATTCTCACTAATTTCAATAATTAAATTTTCAGATATCTCCATGTTTTCACGATCTTTATAAAACAATGCAATATCCCCATTGGCTATTTGGGTGCCGTTGGGAATTATAGCATATCCATTACCAAAATACGTTGAATCTATGAAATTGAAATGTATGCCATCTTCGTCAAAGTTAATTTCAATGATTTCTCCTTGGGCTGTCAAAGTAAAATCGGAATCCAAGTATCTTGCATATCCATCATTAAACACATCATCTGTAAAATGTCCTATATATTCAAACGCACTATTATTTGTACTAATTTCAATAGCTATGAATTCATAATCTATTGGCTTGTAGTCTGGAAATGTGAATATCCAAGATATTGTATTGTTTTCATAAGTATATTGAGTTTCCCACCACCAATCATCAATTCCATTTTTATACATTGCACCAAAGCCATCTTCAGCAAAATAGGTAGCAGTAATTTCTACTTCATCAGAATAGAAATTTCCATTTGTATAATTTCCCTTTTTACTACCCTCTTGCATATAATAAATAGTTACCGCACCTTGTTTTTCATCTAACCACTCCCTAAGCTTAGGATGATTAAACCGATAGATAGTTGTATCGCTTTCCTCTATTATTGTAAATACCCCTTCACCTACAATTGCTGATATTGTAGTTTCTTTTTCATTAAATGATGCGTCTGGAAGTTGTTCCGTTTCATCTGTAATATTATTTTCATTTGTTAAATCATCTTCTATGAAAACTTCTGGGCTTGAACATGCAACAAAAGAGAATGTCATTCCTAAAGCAAGAAATAAGCTAACCAACTTTTTCATAATAAGTATCCTTTCAGTTATATAAAATTCACTATATACCAGTTGTTTTCTTATGGTTTCGAGATTATCAAGACAACCATATATTATGACTTATTATATCAAATGCATACATGAAAAAGCAAGATGTCTGATAATTTGTTTTCTTAAAACTCCACCTTAAACCCCACAAACTTCCCTCCTCCATCATCAAGAACCACAACACAATCATAATTCTTCCCCGACTTTTCAGAATAACAACCTTTCAAAGGAGCCTTCCCTTTCGCAATAAGCTCCCTTACAAAAGTCTTTGTAA
>CAYJKD010000259.1:0-3700 GCA_964370595.1 uncultured Lachnospiraceae bacterium | reverse complement strand
CAAATACAGTTTTCTCTTTATCCGTTCCAATCAAATTCATAGCATTATAATAATTTTTAATCAAAGGTTTTCCAGCATTCGGAATATAAGGGCAATCCACTTCTCTAGCAAAGGATTCAACTCTAGATTTACAATTATTCGATAATATACAAGCTTTTATCCCTAATTCGTTTAAATGTAGAAACAATTCCTTTGCCTTCTCATCTGCAGGCATTCCATGAGGTACCAGTGTATTATCCAAGTCAAATATTGCCCCTTCAATCCCTTTTGATTTTAAAGATTTCCAGTCAATATCGTATGTACTTTTTAGTCTTTCTTTTGGAAAAAAATGTTTTAACACAGTTCCACCTCATCTACTTCTTTAGTAATTTTCCAAGCTCTTCCATAAAAGTATTTACATCTTTAAACTCACGGTAAACAGATGCAAATCGAACGTAAGCCACTTCATCTAAACTCTTTAGACTATGCATTACAAGCTCACCAATTCGAGATGTTTCCACCTCTTTTTCTTCCATGTTAAATATCATGTTTTCTATTTTATCAATCATAGTTTGTATTTCTTGTATCGAAACCGGACGCTTATGGCATGATTGAATCACTCCAGATTCAATTTTTTCTCGCTCATATGCTTCCCTTGAATTATCTTTTTTTATCACCATTAAAGGCATTGTTTCTAACTTTTCATATGTTGTAAATCTTCGCTCGCAAACATTACATTGCCTTCTCCTTCTGATGCTACTATTATCCTCAGATGGTCTTGAATCAACTACTTTGGTGTCTACTTCATTACAATATGGACATTTCACTCCCAATCCTCCTATATTTCATCACAAGTATTATGAATGATATTTTATCGTACATTTCTTTCAAACGCAAGTAATTTGTTCCCTTGTAAAATTTTCCTATTACTTCAAGCTTTTTTTACGAAAATGTATAATGAGACCTAATCTCAACCACTATTCAGTCTTCATCTCTACTGCAGATTTTTTTATATCTTGAATTAATAATATCGTTGCTGCACTCGTATAAGGCACAAACCAATAAATTCCAATTCCCATTGTCAGCATCGTTAAAACATACATACCAAAAAAGCTTAGGTATAATCCCCAAAATCTAAAAATATTTCCCTTCATAATTTTCATTCCTATTTTATAAGAGTTAATCGCACCAATTTGTGGTTCTTCTACCAAAATAAATAAGGAGATATTAAATATCGGAGATATTAAAAACAAGACAACAAATGTAATCACATATAAAATCCATCCAATGATTATTATCATTGTGTTTTCTAAATATATTCCAAACAATAATACTCCTATTGTAGGAACTACCATTAAAAAACCAATAACAACACTCAACATTGTCCATGAAAAAAATGTTAATGGACGATTTTTAAACCCATAGAACAACCTCTCAATTTTTGTATTTCCTTGCTGAACCACTTCAAAGATCATGCGATAGTAACCGACTGATAGCAATGTAGCTATTATACTTATAACAAGAATTACTAAAGTAGCCAAAATAACAATTGAAACAATCATCATAATTCTATTTTCAATTACTGTTGAAAGGAACACTGGTACAAGAGTAACAAGATACATGGGAATATAAATTGCATATACAATCATCATAAGCAAGAAGTAGCCCAGTATTAAAATTCCATAATTACCTTTTAAAGCTTTTCTCGCATTAAGTTTAATTTCTTTTCTATTTAAATTCATGGTTACTTTCCTCCATTCGCTAATTAAAACATATTAAACACATTCGCTGTAATCACAAATCCAATCCACGCAATCGTAAATATCACACACAAAACAGCTCCGATGATAGATAACCACAATCCTAATTTTGCACGCTTTTCATATTCTTTTTCAACTTTTGAAAGAAATGCAAACATCATTCCTAAACCACTAAATATAATTCCTACATAGCTACAGCAAGAGCCTACAATTGCTAGAATTCCCATAACCATTGATGCCGTTGCCATTGTTGATGGTTGTTCTTTTTTTTGAGTATAGTACTCTGACTGTTCTTGATATTCTGGCTGTTCTTGATAAACTGACTGTTCTTGATAAACTGACTGTTCTTGATATTCTGTTTTGTATTGTTCATTATCCATCTTTTACACGCCTTTCTTATATTTACATTTTAAGTAACTCAAGTTTTAAGTATATCGTTTTTTTATAAAAAGTCAACCACCTCAAAAAACCAAATATATACTTGCAATCATTCAGCCATGCAGTAAAAAAGCAGTAAAGTAAGCATGTAAGCTGAATTTACTACTTTTTTACCATAGGGCGGATGCCCTACATGAATAAATGAGCAACCCATTACTATCTTCAAGTAAATTAGTGCTCATAGTTGAACTCTAAACCATTTCATGATACACTGATATGGATATGTTTGAAGTCTACTAAAATGTAGTACAGAAAGGAGAATCACAAACATGAAAATACAAGAATCCGCTGAAAATTATTTAGAAACTATATTTATTTTAAGCAAAAAAAATGCCACTGTACGCTCCATAGATATTGCTCATGAGCTTTCTTTTTCTAAACCTAGTGTAAGTGTTGCAATGAAGAATCTAAGAGAAAATCAATACATTACGATTGATAAAAATGGCTATATCACTTTGACTGAATTAGGAAAAACCATTGCTGAAAACATGTATGATCGCCATACAACATTATCCCAATGGCTTGTTTATTTAGGTGTTAAACCAGAGATTGCATCAGAAGATGCTTGTAGAATTGAGCATGTTGTAAGTGAAGAAAGTTTCCTTGCGATTAAGAATCACATCACTCAACATAATGAGTTTACAAATGAAAAAAAAGAGCACTTATAATATCAATAAACTAATTGCCATAACGCCCATTCCAGCTACAAGACCATAAATAGATAGATGATGCTCTCCGTATTCCTCTGCTGAAGGTAACAATTCATCTAAACTGATGAATACCATAATTCCAGCTACCACAGCAAATACTAGTCCAAGGGTTGCGTCACTCATAAATGGTAGGAGTAAAAAGTACCCAATCAAAGCTCCAGCAGGTTCTGCAAGACCAGATAAGAACGATAACCGAAAGGCTTCTTTTCGACTTCCTGTTGCATAATATATTGGCACCGCTACTGCAATTCCCTCTGGAATATTGTGAATTGCAATAGCTGCTGCTATCGGTATTCCAAGAGATGGATCTTGAAGCGTTGCAATAAATGTTGCTAAACCTTCGGGAAAGTTATGAATTCCAATTGCTAATGCCATAAATACGCCCATTCGCATCAACTTTTTCTTATGCTCTTCGCTTGTCCCATCCATCTCCTCAACCGTATGCACGCTATGAGGATTCCCCATCTCAGGAATAAATTTATCAATGACTGCAATTAATAAAATCCCAAAGAAAAATCCACCTACAGTAATCCATCTTCCTAAATTCTCTCCATAAGCTATAACAAGTGATTCATTTGCTTTAAAAAAAATTTCTACAAAAGAGACATATAACATAATTCCTGCCGAAAACCCTAATGCTACTGATAAAAATTTTGTATTTGTTCTTTTTGTCAGCAAAGACAATAAACTACCAATCCCTGTAGATAGTCCTGCAAATAATGTTAAGGAAAACGCTAATAAAAAATTGGATTCCATCTGTTCCACCTCTTTCATTTATCAATCCTATTGTGCTTGCTACTTTATTCATGCAAA
>CAYJKD010000258.1:0-3732 GCA_964370595.1 uncultured Lachnospiraceae bacterium | reverse complement strand
AGAGAAGATAAAAATACAGTTCCATCTCCACAAAAATTAGCATTACCACCATGTTTAGCAACAATAGCATGAATAGATGATAGACCAATTCCATAATCATTTCGTTTGCTTGAATAGAAACGATCAGAAACTATTTTCAAATGCCCACTAAAGCTGTTATCCATAGTAATTACTAAAGTATCATGTTGTAAAGCTGTTTTTAGTTTGATGAAATTTTCCTGGTTAGGAATACGACCACAAGCTTCCACAGCATTTTCTAGTAAGTTTCCAAAAATGATACAAAGATCACTGTCTGAAATTTGCTTGAGTTCTTTTGGTATGAATGACGAACAAGTGAAAGTGATATTTTTTTCTGTGCACAATGTAGCATAATGAGTAATTATGGCATTTACAGTATAATGATTGCAAAAAGAACCCTGGCTGGCTGGAATATTATCGATTAGCTCATCTATATAATTTGTTATGGATAAATTATCAGCACCTAATTCCCGAATAATTCGTAACTGATGTTTTAAATCATGACGTTGCTGTTTTAATGTTTCAGAATTATGCGTCATAAGTAGATTGTATTTTTTTTGCTCACAAATTTGGATCTCCATCAGCTTCATTTGAGATTCTAGTTGTTGCTTATTTCTTTTTAGCTGGAGTAGGTCTTTGATATAACAGCTACCAATAAGTATTGTGGAAAAAGTAAAGCATAAAATCCCAATTTGGAAAATAGATGAAAAAATATAAGTAAAATGAATGTTATAGTTAATAACTTCAAGGATTGATGATATTGATAATACAAATGTAGGAAAAAGGAATCTGAATGCATTTTTATCTTTGAATCTGAGGTATTCAATTAAGACATAAATAGTCAAAAAAGAAAGTCCGATTGGTAAAATAATATGGAATAAAAACATACTAGTTGAAAAGTTGAGTATTCCTCCTAGCTGTAGTGCATAAGCAAAAATACAAATAATTGTTAAAAAATAGGATATGTATTGAAGTGGTTTTGGATTTTGAAACATAATGATTTCCAAAGAAAATTGATAGATTGGAATCAAAATGGAAAATAATCCGATAAAAGCCATTAGATAGAGTAATGTAGGATTATCGATTAACAAACCAGTAAGGTTGTATTCGCCAATGGACCAAATTCCAGTTGAGATAGAAAATAACCCTAGCCATGTAAATGTAATTCCTTTTTTTTCGAATCTGCAAATTAAAACTGAGGAAAAAACCAATAAAACGCCATAGAGAAATTGCAAAATAGAAAAAATAAGAGGAATGCCTAATATACTCATTTGGTAAGAAATTATACTATGTGAAGTTCCTAATATCGGTGGATGAACGGTTAATACATCACGAGAAATAGGTGATAAAAATTCCATACGTAGCTGTGCTTCTTCTAATATGTTGGGTAATGGTACGATAGAAACACTAGTTGCAGGATCGATCATAAAATTTGGATACGTGTTTGATTTTCCGTATTCATAGAATAATACATCATCAAGGTATAGGTTTAATGGAGCATAAACACTTTTTATGTAGATAGAATCGCTGCTACCGGGTAAAATCATAGTTTCGATTGAAATAGGAGTGCGCGGATCCAAATCAGTGAAGGTATATGGAAGTGTAATTGGACTATTTTTGTAGGTAAAATCATTAATAAATAGAACATCCTTTTGAAGGGTTTTCGTACTTGAAAACGAAAGAGCCATTCCAAGTAATAGTACAATAAAAAAAGTAAAAGTTATTCCAAGTATAAGTTCAAATGTTTTTAAAGGTTTCAAATAATGTGCCCCCTTGTTTTAGCAAATAAGTATTGTTCATATAGCCTTTTCACCTCTCGAAAACTGCTGCGACGAATATGGATATTAGATCCAGTAGTTAATTCAAAGATCATTAAATCACTGTCAATGTGCTTTACAAAATCCAAATTAACAATATAGCTTTTATGACAATGGATGAACTGGCTTGAATCCAATTGATTTTCGATGTCGGTTATTTTTCCTGTGGCATCGATAACAGTATGGTCGGATAAATTGATAGAATACCGCCAAGCCTTTTGTTCGATGAAACAGATTTTAGAAAGTACAATTTCTTTTTGTGTATTTGATATTTTTATTACTAACTTTGGCATGGCGTTTTTTGTAATCAGGGAAAACTGTAAAAGATTATGAAGATCACTGATTTGTAAAGGTTTTTCTAAATATTTTATTGCGCCTAATCGGTAACTTTCTAAAGTGTGATCGAGACTGGAGGTAATAAAAGCAATCAATATAGAGGAATCGATCTTTCGAAGTTCATGAATAATTTCAATTCCAGTCAATCCATCTAAATAGATATCCATAAGGACTAGATCATATTTATTAGGGGAATAATTTTTTAACAAATCTTCGCCATAGGAGTAGTGATCACTAGTAACAGGAATTTTGATTTTTTTTAACAATTCAAATATATGTGTTAGTTCCATTTTATTATTTTCACAAATAGCAATATGTAATGTATTCAATAATGATTCCTCTCTAAGAGTTCTTTTTAATAAGATTTTTAATACCACAAAATACAATTTTTGTCAAGTACCAATAATGCGATGTTGATTCAATATTTGGTTCTTTTTTTTATATATAAATTTAGTAAAATAGTTTAAATAAGAGCCGATTATAAATTGTAATAGCTATTTAATAATAAGTGTACCATGAAAAACATATTTTTAACATAATATAATCTACAAAGTGTGGAGGGATAATCAATGATTAATATCGCAACTTTAAGTGAGCATACAAAAAATCGGAATGAGATGAAAAAGCCGATAGAGATTGATTTGAGTGCGCGAGCTGTTGATTATAAGATTACAGAATTGGAAGCAAAGACAGAATGGCATTCTTCTCTGGCTATGAAACAAGAAAAAATAATTTCCGTAAAAATGAAAGGTGGTACAAGAACAATTGACATAGATGAGATACTCTATGCAAGACACATCAATCGTTATACATATATCCATCTCAAAGATACTATAATTGAAAGTAGAGATTCTTTTACCACAATTATGAATTCCCTACAAAGTGCCCCCTATTTTCACCAATGTACAAGAGGGATAATTATTAATTTTAACAGTGTAAAGAAAATACAGCAAGATGTATTTATTATGAGCGACGAAAGTTACCAACCAATTAGTAGAAGAAATAAAAGGAGAATTTTAAACTTATTTAGAGATTTTTTAGAAAATGCAAATGAGATCAGTTGAATAAAAAAACCAACCCTTTGGTAAATCGGGTTGGTTTTTTTACGGTTCAAGGCATATGCTCTAAAGTTTCTTAAGGCATATGATAATAGATCTGTTGCCCTATTATCATATTATGATATTACTTCTGTCTCAGCTTCAACAATAGCAATTACTTCGATTAATTCATCAATTGTAACATCTGCAACAACGAATGAGCCAGCATCACCAGCATCTAAAGTATAAGTACCATCTCCATTGTCAGATACAGCAAAAGTAATTACTAATCCAGATTGCTCGTCTGATATTGATAGATAATCACCTTCTGCAACAACTTCCCCTACGAAACTAACAGATTCAGTTTCAGTGCTAACGATAAGAACACCAAAAGTACCATCCTCATTGAATCCAATTGCAGCGATTTCTGATTCACTCATACCTAGATATGCAGTAGAAAGAATGCTTGCAAGGTCATCATAAGCGCTAGTATCAACAGCAACTTCTTCTTCTACAACTTCTTC
>CAYJKD010000257.1:0-3738 GCA_964370595.1 uncultured Lachnospiraceae bacterium | reverse complement strand
TCTGTTAGACCAGGTTGTAGGGAACTACTACCACTTGATGATCCACCAGGTGCTGAACTAGAACTACTACTTGAAGAACTTCCACTTCCAGGTGCAGTACCTGTTGTTGTGCTACTACTACTAGAAGTAGATCCAGGTCCCCCAGAAGTAGAGGTGCTAGTTGATCCACTTGGTGTCGTAGAACTAGACGTTCCGCCAGGTGCAGTGCTAGTTGAAGTAGACCCACTGCCTACATAAACTCCATCAGAACCGAATGTATAGCTAACTCCATCAATTGTTTGAGTAGTATTTGCATACATTTTTCCATCAGAACCGAAGTAGTAGTATTTACCATCTTGTTGTAACCAACCAATTAACATATGACCAGAAGCATTAAAGTTATACCATGCATTATCAATTTCTTTAAAACCAACTACCATTTTTCCGTTAGCAGGATCCATATAGTATTTGTTTGTTCCATCACTTAACCAACCAGTCATCATTTTACCATCTGTATGTAGATAGTAGTGATCTTCGCCAACTTTTTGCCATCCAGTTAACATTTTTGCATCATTACCAAAATGATACCAAGCTCCACCGATTTCAACCCATTGATTTACAACACATTTTCCATCACTTGGACTAAAGTAGTACCAAGCATTGTCCATTTCACGCCATCCAGTTGCCATAGAACCGTCTCCACGCATGAAATAAAAGCTATTAGTATCTTGGATATTCAACCATCCTGTTACTAAGGTTCCATCTTCTAATAGATAGTACCATTTATCGCCTTCGTTTAACCAGCCTTTTTGCATGGTACCATTCATATCAAAGTAATACCATTTGTTATCAATTTTAGTCCAACCTACGGAACGAGCACCATTTGCATCATAATAAGAATAGTTTCCATTGCTTTGTTGCCAGCCAGTAGCTGCGTAGGATGTAATTCCAGTTGCGAGTGTCATTGCTCCAACTACACTTGCAACTGCAAGTGCTACAAAATGACGATTGTGTTTCATAATTGTAATCCTCCTTATGTGAAAACAAGTAATTTTTATCTTTTCTGACATTATAGCACAAGAATTCAATTTATTGGTAACATTTTTATTACAATTAATTTACAGTAATAATTTTGCATATTTTTTGGCATAACGATACATAATTAAAGTATATTCTCCAAATTCCTCGCCAAATGAAGCCTTGTATATCGCCCATAAGCACCATAGGAAACCACCTAAAGCCATATATGCATAGTAAATGGCTTCTTCCTCTGCATTTGGAGTTCGTTGAAGATACAAGCATAGTAAACGGTCGGCTTCTTCCTTTGAGTAGTAAGAATAAATAGCGCACATTGCAATATCAAGAAGCGGATCACTCATGCCAGAATATTCCCAATCAATTAGGCGAATAGTTCCGTTTGGAAGAAGAATAAAATTATCTGCATTTCCATCGATATGACAAAGAATATGTGGCCTATCTTTTTCGTTTACCCATGCGATGAGATTAGAAATTAAAGTACGTACTTCCCCATAATCTTCAAATAAAGTACCACCATGATTTAGGCATAAGCTCTCATAAAAGTCAATCCGTTCTCCAATATCAAATGTATGTGGAACACTTAGTTTCGCTTTATGTAACATGCGAAGTTTCTCCATACAAAGACTCATATCTTCCCAATTTTTAGCATCTGCATTTTTAGCGCCTTCATAATAATGTGAAATTTTATATCCATTGGATTTGTCAAAATAGATTACATGCTCACTTAAATCTAGGTGTTCAATGGCATCATAAACAGCACTTTCTTGTGAACGGTTAATTAAAACTTCAGTACCATTGCCAGCAATTCGGCAGATATATGGTTTGTTTTCTAACTGAAAAAGAAATGATTGGTTTGTCATTCCAGCTTTTAAGCATTGAATTTGTGTAATAGCAGATTCAGAAACTTGAAAAACCTTTGCAATCAATTGAAGGGCCTCATTATCAGAATGATTTTGATACTTCGGATCGAATAATCGTAATTCCTCTAGGTTTTCAAATTCATAAATCTGATTAGGCGGTTGTTGGTTAATATACATTTCAAGTTCGTTAAAATGTTGCATTAGAATGTTTTCCCAATAAAACTGTTCTGTCCCTGGTGTTTGATAAGCTTCTTCTATATAAGGCAAAAATTTATCAGAGAATTCTTTTTGGAAAAATACAGGTCCATACATAACCCAAGCGTCTTTGCCACCGATTGTAGAATTTTGAATTCTACCTTTTTTGTTTGTTTGAAGAACCCATTCAGATGTATTTCCTTCCATAAATGTAGAGGCATACCAAGAATTAGGCTCCCAAGTGTGGAACATGTTTTCTCGCATCCAGTTATCAGAAGATAGCACATACATGTTTTTTCCACGTAACACATCCATAGCACGATAAATGGTTGTTAATGTGTTTTTGGTAGAATACTCGGGGTTGTATAAAAGCTTTACTTGATATTTATCAATAAGATATTCAAATTTTTCCTTAAGATATCCAACTGCAATGGTAATATCGAAAATACCAACTTCGTGAAGTTGTCGAATTTGACGTTCAATCATTCGTTCGCCAAATACTTCTAGAAGTCCCTTTGGCATTTCAAATGTTAGAGGAACGAAACGAGAGCCAAAGCCTGCAGCAGTAATAAGAGCACCATCTACTTTATATTGATTAAGGTAATTTACACCAGAAGTTGATAATCCATAGGAAGGTTTATTGTGTTCATCAAATATGAGAAATCCATCTTCTAATAATTCCTTTATAATATGATTAACAGTTCCTAGCGAGCACCCGAGTTCCTTTGCAAGTTCTCGTTGGGAATAATCTTTATGTTCAGCGATGTGGCGCAAGATTAAAATATTACGGTTCATAATAGAACTACCTCCATTTGTCTGTTCAAAATACTATATAAATAACACAGATATGAACAGTATAACACAAAATCGGAAAAAAACTAGTGAAAATGAGGTTCTTCATGTATATTTGAAAAAAACTTATACCAAAATTTTGACTATTGTAATGTTTTCGTAAGAAAATGATTAGGGTTTCGTTATAGCATTAATGGAAAATATGGTATATACTGACTTTGTGATGAACGAGGAAATACTTGTAATGTAAGTTATTATTAGTCTATTTTTTGAAAAAAAGATAGAATTTGTAAAAAAACTATTGATAATTTGCATTATCAGAAGTATAATTACCTCGAAATGCAATAGGGATTTCAAAAAAACAAAAAAAATAAAAGGAGAGCATTCATTATGAGAAAGCAAACAAAATTAGTTGCAGTTACATCTGCAGCAGCTTTACTTGCAATTGGAGCTTCTATGACTTCATTTGCAGCAACTGGATGGCAAGAAGAAGCTGGACAGTGGTATTACTATGACGCTGATGGCGTAAGTGTAGAAGACGAGTGGAAAAAATCAGGAGATAACTGGTTCTGGCTAGATAGCGAGAACGGTGGAGCTATGGCTACCGATTCACTAATCTTTGATGATGAGTATGTATACTATGTAGATTCTACAGGTGCTATGGCAATTAACCAATGGGTTAAAGTAGCAAATGAAGATCAAGATGATGAAGATGTTGCTGAATACAACTGGTACTACCTACAATCAAACGGTAGAGCTCACAAAGGATCTGGAGATTCTGTATCTCTAAAAACAATCAATGGAAAGCGTTATGCTTTTGACGAAGATTCTCAAATGCTTTGGGGATGGGTTAATGATTCTGGCGAGCAATTAT
>CAYJKD010000256.1:0-3767 GCA_964370595.1 uncultured Lachnospiraceae bacterium | reverse complement strand
GCATTAAGGTTGTATTTCTAGGAGATGGAGTTCCTGCATACCAAACACTATTAGAAGTTGGCTTAACATGTCCTTTTGAATTTGCTCCTGCCCATGTAAATCGCCAGAGAGCGGCAAGTGTTGCGACGCTTGGCGGTATGTACTTTAAACAAGGAAGACAACAAACAGCTGCTGAACATGCTCCAGAATATCTTAGAAAAGCACAAGCAGAAAGAGAGCTTGAAGAAGCGATGGAGCTAGGAAAAGAGAAGGAACTTGCAGCAGGGACTGCTATGGGAGGGTCAAAGTGATTCGGAAAATGATACTAGAAGATATTGAGCAGGTAGCATTATTAGAATCCGCTTGTTTTTCCGTTCCTTGGTCAGCCCAAATACTAGAATCAGGACTTTCTTGTGCTTATGATACTTTTTTTGTGTTTGAGGAAGAAGGGCAGATTTATGGGTATTGTAATTTGAGAATTCTAGTAGGGGAAGGGGAATTGCAAAGAATTGCAGTGTTTCCACAAAAAAGAAATTTAGGTATTGCTAGAAAGATGATGGAAGCATTAATAGATTATGCAAAAAAACAGGATGTTATATCGATTGGTCTTGAGGTGAGAGAGAGTAATGAAAAAGCTCAAAATTTGTATGTTTCTTATGGTTTTGTAGTACAAGGAGTACGAAAAGATTACTATACTATGCCAAAAGAATCAGCAGTTATGATGTGTTTAGTAATTCAATGATAGCGTAATGTTACTATGTGTGAAATGTAAAAGTGAGGAATGCAGATTTATGTTGGATATTTGTTTGTTAGGAACTGGTGGAATGATGCCATTACCATATCGTTGGTTAACCGCTATGATGGCAAGGTGTGTTGGAAGTAATCTATTGATTGATTGTGGTGAGGGGACCCAGATCGCATTAAAGGAAAAAGGGTGGAGTCCAAAGCCTATTGATGTGATTTGCTTTACACATTATCATGCAGACCACATCAGTGGACTGCCTGGGCTTTTGCTCACAATGGGAAATGCAGAACGGGTAGAACCTGTTACTTTGATTGGACCGAAAGGATTAGAGCGTGTTGTGTCAGCCTTGCGAGTAATTGCGCCAGAACTTCCATTTTCATTGGAATTTATTGAACTTACAGAGCCAGAGCAACAGATTCAAATTGGACCGTATGTAATCGACGCATTTCGTGTGAATCATAATGTAGTGTGTTATGGGTATTCGATTTCTATACCGAGAACTGGAAAATTTGACTTAGAACGAGCAAAAGAACAAGACATACCAATGAAAGCATGGAGTCGCTTGCAAAAGGGTGACGTGGTTGAATTAGATGGGGTTACCTATACACCAGAAATGGTATTAGGTCCTAAGAGAAGAGGGCTAAAGGTTGTGTATTGTACAGATACGAGACCAACGCCTATAATCGGACAATATGTAAAAGAAGCAGATCTTTTCATTTGTGAAGGTATGTACGGAGAAGATGGGAAAGAGGTAAAAGCCCGAGAATATAAACATATGACAATGTATGAAGCGGCAAAGATTGCTAAAGATTCGTTACCAAAAGAGATGTGGTTGACACACTATAGTCCGTCGCTTACAAGACCAGAAGAATTTATTGAGCAAGTCCGTGCAATCTTTCCAAAAGCAAAGGCAGCGAGAGATGGTTGGACGGTTGAATTGGATTTTGAAGAAGAGTAGAGGTAGAGGGTTATGGATTTAGGACAGAAAGATGTCTATATACTTGCAATAGAGAGTTCTTGTGATGAAACAGCAGCAGCTGTAGTGAAAAATGGGAGAGAAGTATGTTCTAATGTTATTTCATCACAAATTGAACTTCATACAAAATTTGGTGGTGTAGTACCAGAAATTGCATCTCGTAAACATATTGAAAAGACAAATGATGTAATTGAGCAGGCATTAGAGCAAGCCAATGTTACTTGGGATGAGATTGATGCAATTGGAGTAACATATGGTCCAGGTTTAGTAGGGGCATTACTTGTAGGAGTTGCACAGGCAAAAGCAATTGCTTTTGCTTTAAAAAAACCTTTAGTAGGGATTCATCATATTGAAGGCCATATCTGCGCAAATTATATAGAAAATTTAAATTTAGAACCACCATTTGTTTGTTTGGTGGTTTCTGGCGGACACACTCATTTGGTAATCGTGAATGACTATGGATCTTATGAAATCATTGGTCGTACCAGAGATGATGCAGCAGGGGAAGCATTTGATAAGGTTGCTAGAGCAGTAGGACTGGGGTATCCTGGTGGCCCTAAAATTGATAAAGTATCGAAAGAGGGAAATCCAAATGCAGTGGTGTTTCCAAGAGCTAAAGTAGAAGGTGCCCCTTTAGACTTTAGTTTTAGTGGATTAAAGTCAGCAGTACTAAATCATATTAATCGTGCAAAGATGACAGGGGAAGAAATTCAAGTTCCTGATCTTGTTGCATCATTTCAAAATGCAGTAGTAGATGCCTTAGTTGGTAGAGCTATTTTAGCGACGAAAGAATATGGATATAAAAAGCTCGCTATTGCAGGGGGAGTGGCATGCAACTCTGCCCTCCGAAGTGGAATGGAAGCAGCTTGTAAGAAAGAAAATATATCATTCTATTATCCATCTCCGATTTATTGTACAGATAATGCGGCAATGATTGGGGTTGCAGCATATTATGAATATAAAAATGGAACACGCCATGGATGGGATCTTAACGCAGTTCCAAATTTGAAAATAGGTGAACGCTAGGAGGCATAGGCAAATGGAAAAAGTAAGTGCAATTGTTTTAGCAGCAGGGCAAGGAAGGCGAATGAATACATCGATTCAAAAGCAGTTTCTTCAATTGAAAAACAAGCCTGTTTTAGTGCATACAATAGAGGCATTTGAAAAAAGTGATGTAGATGAAATAATTGTAGTTACAAGTTCCTCGGAAATAGACTATGTGAAATCTGAGATTGTGAAGAAATATAATCTAAAAAAAGTAAAGAGTGTTGTTGAAGGCGGAGAGGAACGGTATCATTCAGTTTTTTGTGGATTGAAAGCATGTTCTTCTTGTAGCTATGTACTGATACATGATGGAGCGAGGCCACTAGTGACTGAGAGCATTATTAATCGTGCGATTGAATCTACCAAAGTGTATAAATCTTGTGTTGTCGGAATGCCTGTTAAAGATACGATTAAGGTTGCGGATGAACATGGGGTTGCAATAAAAACACCAGATCGGAAGTATTTGTGGCAAATTCAAACGCCACAAGCATTTCAGTTTGAATTAATTTATCAAGCGTATCAGATGATGTTGGATAATCCTGATTTTTGTGAAGGGATAACAGATGATGCGATGGTAGTAGAACGAATGAAGGGTATTAAGGTTCATTTGATAGAAGGAAGCTATGAGAATTTAAAGGTGACAACACCAGAAGATTTGATTTTAGCCGAGGCATTGCTAATGAATCGAGCTTGAAAATTTTGAAATTTAAATTATAATTTTGTTTTGGGTATTTTGATTTAGGAATAATTTATAAAAGAATATTAAAGAAACTACAAATTTTATTTTGAAATTCGTTTTCAAAGCAAAAATAAATACATACGAAAAATCAAGGTAGAATCAATGTTTTTTCAATATAAAAATAAATAAATTAAAAGTTTTAAAAAAAGTTTTAAAAAAGTGTTGACAAATGGTTGAATATTTTATATTATATACAAGCAAGTTCGAGACGCGAGAAACGAACGAAGCAATGGAGAGGTATCGAAGTGGTCATAACGAGGCGGTCTTGAAAACCGTTTGTCCGA
>CAYJKD010000255.1:1602-3779 GCA_964370595.1 uncultured Lachnospiraceae bacterium | reverse complement strand
AGCTTAACTGTTACTGCTACTGCCAATGGCGATCATTCAAAAACTGCAACCGCAACTGTTACAGTGACAGAATTACCTGTAACACCAACCAAACATACGATCAGCTTTAACTCCAATGGTGGAACAGGCATAATGACAAGCCTACAAGTAGCTGACAAAACTGCCTATATCCTACCTGCAAACGAATTTACTCCACCAAGCGGCGACCGATTTAAAGCTTGGCTAATCGGAGGAATTGAATATGCAGTAGGTAGCACTTATACTATAAATGCCAGCACAGAAATCACTGCGATTTGGGAAGATATTCCATCGACAGGTGGTGGTAGTGGTTCTTCAGGCGGTGGTAGCTCTTCAGGTGGCGGTTCTTCTAGTGGTTTCACAGGTGGTTCTTCAGGTGGGCCACAAGCAAACAGAATTCAAGACCCAGTAAAAGGGCTATATGATAGCATCCTTGGAATTATCACTGGAACTGGAAGCGGATTTAGTAGTTGGGAGACATTGCCAACTAACACAGAAGAAATAGAAACAAATACATGGAAGCTAAGATATGCAGATGGTACTTATGCAACAGGTACCATGGTAACTGATGCAAATGGAATTCCACAAGAACAAGTCCTATGGGAAAAAGTAAATGGAGCATGGTATAGTTTTGGAGCAGATGGCAATGCAAAGTCTACTTGGGTGTATGACTATACATTGATGCAATTTTTCTACATAGACATTAACACGGGAATGTACCAAGGATGGCATCTTATCAATGGAGTTTGGTATTACTTTAATCCACTGGGAACTGGGGTTGAAGGAAGCCTATTTATGAATGGAACCACACCAGACGGATACCTAGTAGATGCAACAGGTGCATGGATACAAGAGTAATAAATTTTATTATGCAGGCATAAAGATTATAACAAAGGCAATTACATCTTAATATGAATAGGATGTAATTGCCTTTTGTCTAATTTATTCTATTAAACTTAGTAGTTCTGGAATATCATTTTCAATGTCTTATAAAATGGAGAAACATCTCTAAAACAAGTCTGAATGTGAACCTGTGCGTGAAGTTGTTAAAATAAGTTTATGATCGTCAATCAAATATATCAATAGCCAATCTGGATTTATATGACATTCTCTAAATCCTTTATAATTACCTGTTAAAGGATGGTCTAAATATTTAGGCTCAAGCACTTCTCCACGAAGAAGTGTTTCAACAACTTCATCTAAAAGTGAAATATTTAAATTTCTTTTTTTGACACGTTTTAAATCTTTTTTAAACTGCGATGTAAGTTTCAATTCGTACTTATTCATCTAAGTCTCCTAAAGCCTCGCTAAAAGATAAGTAACTTTTTGCTTTAATTTTTCCGTTTTTAATGTCAAGTGCTTCCTTCATTGCCTTTTCAGTAACAACATTATATTTTGGTTGTTTAAGATCAAAAGGCAGACCACCTACCATAATTGATTGATGAAGAAACATATTGATAGCATCTGTTACAGTAATTCCAAAATTTGCATAAAGTGCTTCAACATTAGCTTTTACATCAGGCTCGATACGTACATTGATATTTGCAGTTTTAGCCATAAAATCACCTCCTAATATTAGTATAATCAGTATATCACATTGTATGCACAAATGCTATACTTTGTGAAACTTTCATTTTGGAATGCATTCCATAAATCATTTATATTTAATGAAAATAGGATTATAATATATATATCGAGCAAATATAATACCTTAAGTTTTGCTTTCAACTTCTATATAATCTCTCGGAATCCTAAGAGATTGTGATTGCCCTATCGGGCAAATGAACTTTGACAAGTAAATATTATCCAAAATAAGATGAAAAAGGGAAAAGTAGAATAAAATTGCATTAGAAATAGACATAACTGTGGCTATGTTTGGAAAAATGAGCTATAATAGTCATTGGATTATGCTGTATGTAAAATCAACTTTTGTAGGGTGGATTCATAAGGCAGATCCCATGCATCAAGATGCTGTAACATCATGATGTGATAAAGACGGCAGTACCACATCTTAGAGGAGCGGTGTCTGCCGTTTTCCAATAAGAAGTCTATTTTCTCGCGTTTATTCGAACGCTCTACCGAAGTTCTCGCATTATATTCTGCTTTCCATTCCTTACTATCCCTAGGTGGCATGTTGATGATTCTTGGATTATCTTTCA
>CAYJKD010000255.1:0-1502 GCA_964370595.1 uncultured Lachnospiraceae bacterium | reverse complement strand
TTCCATTCCTTACTATCCCTAGGTGGCATGTTGATGATTCTTGGATTATCTTTCATAGCCAAATGTACCGTTCTCCCATATTTCGAGTTTGAACAGGGATTGGTACAGCTACAACCATTCTTGCGACTTGCTAGAGGGCAACGAAATTTTAATCGAAACTTGGAAGGTTCACAACCATCATGGTTCATACGATAACCTTCCTTACAAATAGGGACTCCATCTTTACCAATTGTAAAGTCATTTTTATAGGGAAGATGGATTCCACGCTTTTCATTCAAATCAATAAATGGAACAATTCCATTCCTTTTGCAGTATAAGTAATACGGCATTGCATCATGTGCCGCATCAAGAAGGAGTTTCTTCACCGTCGCATCTGAAAGTACGTGTTTCATTCGGAAAAACGTATGTAAAAAACCATGTGAATCGTGTGTAGAAGCTGGATTGAGCATAGCAAATATAGGTAAATCACTTTCCGAATCTGAAGCAGTGAGCATATAAAGGTGATAACCATGGTAGTTGCACTTTCTAGAAGAATCCCAACCAATATCACAGTCTGGCTGAGAATAATGACGGTCACAATCACAGTGTTGAATTCCTTTTTTATAACAGTCACAAACACGTTTTTTACGGATCCTAGCAGAAGTCACAACAGGAGAGCCATCTCCTGCAAGAGAAAGAGCATTAAAATTAATGAGTCCTTTGTCTGCGGAAACAGCTAAGAATTCATGATGATAAAGATCAAATAAAGTTTGGAAAGGTAGTTTACCAAAAGAATGAGAGGTCTCTTCGTATTTAGAAAATAGATCTTTCACTGTTGTTTTATCAATAGGTTTTGCTTTTGCCCCATCTTTCGTAGGGTTTTTAATCTTTGCTTTAAGTGGATGCACATGCTCAGATAGGTTAGGATTTTCATAATTCCAAAGTCTATTAATAAAGTCGTAAAAGGTACCAACGCCAGGAGTATTGCCCACTTCAAAACCGCTGAGAATGGCATACAAAGGATTGATTTTCAACTGTGCAGCCCAATCGGTTAAACTAGTAACTTTAAAATCTAAAGATAGTAAATAGGAGCGGTGCATATGAGAAGGAGTTCTGGGCATAGGGCCACACTTAGAATAGGAATCTATTAATTTAGAATCCGTATAGGATAAATCGAGACTCCAAAAACGTTCTATAATATCCCAAGTAGAACGAGAAATTTTAGTAGAATCAGGATAATATTTACAAAGGTTTTCAACTACAAATTTTTGATAGGCGGTATGACCGCCAGAAATGTTAGGTAACATGTAAATCGCCTCCAATCGAAAAATATAATTTGATCAATTGGCGCGAAGCGCCGCATTTTTCGATGAATTTGTCAAGTGTTTTGACAAAAAAGTGGGGGATTTTAATAAAAAAGGAATCAAACCCCCTTATAAATACAGGGGAAAAGATTCCGAGAGAATATTGTTACGATAGGAGGTCTTATGAGTAGACAAAAAATTGATGCATATATTGATGCA
>CAYJKD010000254.1:0-3816 GCA_964370595.1 uncultured Lachnospiraceae bacterium | reverse complement strand
AAAAGAAGTAGTTGACGGAGCTCCAAGAGTAGTTAAAGAAGGCATCAGCAAAGAAGAAGCAGAAGCTTTAAAAGCATCTTTAGAAGCAGAAGGCGCAAAAGTTACTTTAAAATAATTGCAATTGCGTAGAATAAAGTTAGGTGTAAGTCTGATTTTTTTGGACTTGCACCTATTTTTATTTATGGTAACAAAAAAAACATGGAAACAATGATGGAATAATATACAAAATTGCGTATATTTATTAAGTGATGAGATAATTGGTGTAATATTCGAGGTGTTTCTTGTGATATCATTAAAGATTAGTGCTTGAAGTGAGAAAGAGAATTGCTTAGAAATATTAGAAATGAAATGTTTTTCGTATTTTATATGTGTTATGTAAAGAGATGTGATAAATATACAGTACGAATAAAATAAAAATTGTTTAAACTGCTTGACAGTCTATGTATACAGTGATAGAATACAAGAGTATTTTGAAATGAGCTTTAGATTCACATATTTTTGTAAATCATGAAGTTATTCATATTTTACAAAAATATGTGATTTTTGTTTCATAAAGAAATACATAATTATAATTTTGGGAGGTACTAAAAATGAACAATGGTACAGTAAAATGGTTTAACGCAACTAAAGGATACGGATTTATCACAAACGACGAGAATGGTGAAGAAATCTTCGTACATTTCTCAGGAATCGTTGCAGACGGCTACAAAACATTAGAAGATGGACAAAAGGTTACTTTCGAAACAGCTGAAGGAAATCGCGGAATGCAAGCTGTTAACGTTAGCATCTTAGCATAAGTTATAGTTTTGGGTCTCCGGTTCGTAGGAATCGGAGACATTTTTAAATGAGATATGTAAGCGCTTACATTTTTGGAGGGAATATTCATGAGAAAAGAAACAATATTGCAATTTGGAGAAGGCGGATTCTTGCGAGGGTTTGTAGATTACTTTTTTCATCAATTAAATGAAAAAGGTTTATATCAAGGAAATGTTGTTGTTGTACAACCGATTGAACAAGGGATGTGTGAATTGCTCGAATCACAAAATGGTAAATATAATTTGTTTTTACGTGGAATTCAAGAAAAGAAAGTTGTAAATGAACATACTTATGTAGAGTCGATTTCAAGGGCGATTAACCCTTATGTAGATTATGAATCTTATATCGAGCTTGTGAAAAATAAGGATTTACGTGTGATTGTGTCAAATACTACTGAGGCAGGAATTCAATACCTAGGAACAGAAAAACTTGAAGATATGCCTCCTAAATCATTCCCTGGAAAATTAACACAGTTTTTATATCGTAGATATCAGATGGGGTTAAGTGGATTTATTATTCTTCCTTGTGAGTTAATTGATCAAAATGGAGATATGTTAAAACAATGTGTTGAGAAGTATGCCCGCCTTTGGGAATTGGATGAAGATTTTCTTGTGTGGTTAGAAAAGGAAAATGATTTTTGTAATACCTTAGTGGATCGAATTGTTACAGGATATCCTAAAAATGAAGAGGAAAAGTTATTTGGATTTTTAGGGTATGAGGATAAACTGATGAACACTGCAGAGATATTTCATCAATGGGTTATTGAGGGGAATCATGAAGAGGAACTTCCTTTTCGGAAAGCAGGCTACAATATTATTTGGGCAGATGATGTAAAGCCCTATAAAAAACGTAAGGTTCGAATATTGAATGGTGGTCATACCTCCATGGTTTTGGGAGCCCATCTCTATGGAATAGAAACAGTAATGGAGTGCATGAAGGATTCTACTATTCGTAAATTTTTGGAAAAATGTCTTTTTGAAGAGATTGTGCCTACTTTAGGGGGAAGTGAAGAGGATAAACAGTTTGCAGCTTCTGTAATTGAGCGATTTGAAAATCCATTTATTGCTCATCAATTACTTTCGATTGCGCTAAACTCAGTGAGTAAATTTCAAGTTCGAGTGTTGCCTACTATTATAGAGTATAGGAATAAGTATCAAAAATATCCTGCTGGACTGGTGTTTTCGATGGCTGCATTGATTGCGTTTTATCGAACAGATAAAGCAAATGATGAAAAAGAAATTATGGAATATATGAGAACTGCTGAAGTGAAAGATATATTGAGAAGGAAAGATTATTGGGAGTATGATTTGGAAGAGTTGATTCCGTTAGTGGAAAACTATTATGACATGATTATGACTGATGGAATAACAAATGCGTACAATTACATATTGAATCAATAAATAAAAAAGTTGGTAATGGAAAAAATCCTTGCCAACTTTTTTGATTAATCGTCTCTTGCAAGTTTTTCTCAAAAGGTGTAGGATAGATGAATGTTATCAGTGAAAACTAGGAATGAATTGATGGAGAAAATATATGGATTTGTTTGATTATATGAGCGAGGTGTCAAAAGAAAAAGAATCACCATTAGCTTCAAGATTGCGTCCTACCTGTTTAGAAGAGGTGGTAGGTCAGCGCCATATCATTGGGAAAGATAAGTTGCTATATCGTGCAATAAAGGCGGATCAATTGGGGTCGTTGATTTTTTATGGTCCTCCAGGTACGGGGAAAACTACCTTAGCAAAGGTAATTGCAAATACTACTAAAGCTAGGTTTAAGCAAATCAATGCAACGGTAGCAGGAAAAAAAGATATGGAAGAGGCTGTGAAGGAAGCGAAAGATAGTTTGGGGATGTATGGGAAGAAAACAATTTTATTTGTAGATGAAATCCATAGGTTTAATAAAGGGCAACAGGATTATTTACTTCCGTTTGTAGAAGATGGAACTTTGATTTTAATAGGTGCGACAACAGAAAATCCCTATTTTGAAGTAAATGGAGCATTGTTATCGCGTTCTCGCATATTTGAACTAAAACCACTAGATGTAGATGATATTAAAACCTTAATATTATATGCCTTATCAAATTCGGAAAAGGGTTTGGGGGTCTATGAGGCTCAAATAGAGGATGAGGCATTAGAATTCTTAGCAGATATGGCGCAGGGAGATGCAAGGACCGCATTGAATGCTATTGAGTTGGGAGTTTTAACTACAGAACGAAATATGGATAATAAAATACAAATCACATTAGATGTGGCTCAAGAGTGTATTCAAAAGAGAGCGGTTCGGTATGATAAAAATGGAGATATGCATTATGACACGATTTCAGCTTTTATAAAAAGTATGAGAGGGTCGGATCCAGATGCAGCGGTATATTACTTGGCTTGTATGTTGCATGCAGGGGAAGATATTAAGTTTATTTCAAGGCGTATTATTATTTGTGCATCAGAGGATGTAGGGAATGCAGACCCACAAGCTTTAGTAGTAGCTACAAATGCAGCACTTGCTGCTGAACGAATCGGACTTCCTGAAGCGAAAATAATATTATCGCAAGCAGTATTGTATGTTGCAACTGCTCCTAAAAGCAATGCCAGTTATATGGCGATTAATGAGGCTGGATGGAGTGTGGAACATGAGAAAAATCTACCAATCCCTTCCTATTTGCAAGATGCACACTATGGAGGGGCGAAAAAAATGGGCAGAGGAGACGGGTATCAATATGCGCATGACTACCCCAATAATTATGTGCAACAACAATATTTGCCTAAGGGTTTGGAAGAGAAAAGGTTTTATCATCCGACTAAAAATGGATATGAAAAAAATATAGCAGCACATATGAAGTTTTTGCAAGAATCTTGATTTGTGTATATCTTTGTTGTTTTGGGAAATGATTGAAGTGGATAATTGAACTAATAGTAAAAAAGGCTTTATTTTTTGTATATTAAAGGTTATAATGAAATGTAGATAAGCAGTTCCTATTTGTATAAAAGTAGGTTTGATTTGTCA
>CAYJKD010000253.1:0-3832 GCA_964370595.1 uncultured Lachnospiraceae bacterium | reverse complement strand
TGGTGGTGGAACTGGAGCTGGAATTGGAGCAAGTGATGACGGACAAGTAGGAACCATCAATATCTACGGAGGAACTATTAAGGCATCTTCAACAACTGGGGCAGGAATTGGAGGGTCAAGATCATCAACAAGTGAGGGGAAAATCACAATTTCTGGTGGGCATGTGACTGCTACAAGTTCGCAACGGGATGGTATCGGTAGCGGTTATGGTGGAGAAAAAGTGACTTTTTCAACTGGCGATGCTGGTACCGCATGGATTGTTACCAATCGTATAAATGCTTCTGTATTAGATGAATATAGCGGTGTGATTTTTGTGGGCAACTCAGGAACAGTATATGGAGAAAATCCATATATTGTTACAGATAATCATGTGATACCAAGTGGCTCAACGTTAACGGTACCAAGTGGAAATCAACTCATAATTGATTCGAAGAGTAATCTTACTGTAGATGGCTCACTTATTGTAGATGGCTCACTTATTGTAGATGGAGTAATTGATGGAATTGGAGAGCAGACTGGTAGTGGGAATCTATATACAGATGTTGTTTTAGCGTCAGACATCTCTATTATGAGTGATCATATCTATACTGGAAGTCCCATTGAACCATATGTAGAAATTTCTACTACACGTAGCATAAAGGACAAACAGTATACGATTCGTTCAGACGGGTGGGAAAAATCATATGAAAACAACATTGATGCAGGAACTGCAAAAGTCGTATTTTCAAAAGATGGATACACACCAGTTGAAAAAACATTTATAATAAAACAGTCCAATACTAGTTTTGGAGATACATTAAAAACGTATAATGGTATCGTTGAAACGAATACATACACATATGGCGATACCATTACAATAAAAGTGACTCCATATGCAACGGGAGCGATACCTTCTAATAAAGGTATTATTAGAAATTCTACAGCACAAGTTGCCCTGTTTATGGGAAATGAACAAATTTCTGACAGTGTTTATGCCGATATGGGAAGCAATACATTTACAATCCAATATAATACCTTCGATAATAAGCTAAAGATCGGAGAAAATGATATTACAGTAAAGTTTATAGGTGATGCCAATATGGCCAATTATCAGCAAGAAGTAAAAGTCAATCTGATGAAAAAGCCAGCAACTATTGATTTGGTATTAGACAAAACAGAACTTACAAAAGGTGGAGTTCTTCCTACCGCTTCAATCGTGTATAGCACAGAGGAGATAAAACCAGATATTACGCCAATCTTTACGGGTATTCCATCCAATAGTTTTACAACAGGTCGTTACACCGTTACCTTACAGAATGACTTGGAGTTTACTTCAGCGATTCGTGCACTCGCAAAAGAAAACTATACGATTGACTTTACAAATGCTGTATCTTTTATCATTAAAAGAAGAACTTCTGATGAAGATGATGTTATCAACACGCAAATAGGAACCCGTATCCAAGATCCAATAAAAGGTGTTGTTGATTCAATTGATGGAATCATTACAGGAACAAGTAGTGATTATAGTCAATGGGAGAGAGAAGCACAATCAACAGAAACAAAAACTGATACTTGGAGACTTCGCTATGCAGACGGGACTTATGCTATGGGTTCTACTATATTAGACGCAAAGGGAGTTGAACAGGAACAAGTGAAGTGGGAAAAAATCGATGGCACTTGGTATTGCTTTGGAAAAGATGGAGCTATAAAGTCTACCTGGGTTTATGATTATTTATTAGATACTAATTTCTATGTTGATATGAATCAAGGAATGCTTAGTGGATGGCATTACATCAATGGCGCGTGGTACTATTTTCATGTGCTAGGAGAGGGAATAGAAGGAAGTCTTTTGACGAGTGGAGTTACACCAGATGGCTACCATGTAGATGATAAAGGCGTATGGATACCATAAAGCTTCGATAGAAATGAATAAGTAAGAGATGAAATTCATAACATGATGAAAGTTAATCTAAATGCATAGAATATAAATGATTGTTATCAAACAAAGCTCGTACCGAATTTGGTATGAGCTTTGTTTGGTAGATTATTTATAAACATCAAATAGATGAATATAGTATAGGAATCAAATATGTATTATTGTTGGATTAATTCAGCTGTAGCTTGCTTTTTTTTGCTTTTATCTACCACTTTTAGCATGATTTCATACATGGATAACATGATTATTAATAGTACTCCTATAAATATAGGGTATAAACTGAAGCTGATTTCTCTGCCGATAATTCCAAAAAGAGCTGGCATTATTAGGGTACCCGTATATGCAGAAGCCATTTGAACACCTGTAATTGCTTGAGAATCTGCTACACCAAAATTATATGGTGTGGAGTGTATAATACAAGGAAATACTGGTGCAGAACCTAATCCGATTAGAACAAGACCAATAAATGCAGTATACTCGCCAATTGGAATAAATAATACAGAAATCCCAATGACCATAATAATAGTACCAGCTCGAATCATTTGTTTATCGTTAAATTTCATAGCAATAAATCCACAAATACCTCTGCCAATCGTGATTCCTAAATAAAATAATGCTGAAAACCCTGCAGCTACTTCTGGCGATATCCCACGATTGTAAACAAGATAACTACTTGCCCAAAGCCCTGTGGTTTGTTCAATTGCACAAAAACAAAAGAATGCAAGTGCAAGCTGTTTGACTCCATGAATCTTAAATATTTCTTTTAAAGAAAGGACTCTACTCTGTTTTTCTGAATGTTCTACATTATTTTCCTTCTTCTTCCATACGGGACTACTAATAAAAATAATTATAGATAATACTGCTTGTATTATAAATAAAATAATGTAGCCTGTTCTAAAGTTAAAGCCACTTGTAAGAGCCATTCCCATAATATAAGGTCCTAGGGTTGCACCTATTCCCCACATACAATGAAGCCAACTCATATGTTTGCTTTCAAAATTCACTGCTACGTAATTATTAAGAGCTGTATCGACGCTACCTGCGCCAAGTCCATATGGTATCGCCCAGAGGCATAGAACAAAAAAGGATGGACTGCTTGAAAATCCAAAAAGTGAAATCGCAGTAATAAGAACACTTAAGGTAGTTACCTTATGTACTCCAATCTTATTAATCAGTCGATTGCTGTTAAGACTTGATATTATTGTACCTGCAGAAATAATAATTGTTACAATACCCATATTAGAAATTGGAATGCCAAATTCTTCGCTCACAAGTGGCCACGCAGAACCAAGTACAGCATCTGGTAATCCTAAACTAATAAAAGAAATATAAATAAGCGCTAATAGTAGACTTATCATGTTGCACCTCCATTTGATTGATGGTAGAATTATATCAACATACAGTGCTGGTTTCTATTATAATTTAGTAAAATAATGCAACTATTTCGCCAAAGGAGAATTTTATGAAAAATTTGTCATGTAATATGACACTAGATCATACGAATAAAGAATTAAATCTAAAAGGGTCACCAGAACTTCCAGTAGCAATCTACAACGATAATTTAAAGAAAGATGCAGTACCATATCATTGGCATGATGAAATTGAATTGATTGTAGTGCTGACGGGGCAAATGGAACTAATCGTTGAACTTGAGAAATTTATCATAAAATCAGGTGAAGGAATTTTTATTAATTCAGGGCGCTTACACTCTTGTACAAACTTTAATAATACAGACTGTACCATAAAATCATTTGTGTTCCATTCTAGATTTTTATATGGAGATATCAATAGTATTTTCTATGAAAAATACTTCTATCCTCTCATATTAGAAACGTCAATTAGCACAAGTATGTTGTCTAAAGAAAGTTGTACACTTGTGCTAGATGCGTATGAATTTTTTCTAGATAAGGAATTTGG
>CAYJKD010000252.1:0-3841 GCA_964370595.1 uncultured Lachnospiraceae bacterium | reverse complement strand
CTTCACCCCAACCAATTCCAAGGGCTTGACCGATTACACGTCTTGCAATATGTGGAATTTGAGTCGATGAAACAACCACAATCTTGCCATTTTCTTTATATGCATATGAAACTGGTAGCTCAATATGGCAGTGTTGAACTCCTGCTAGTGAATATGTTTTATCTAATTCAAGGCAATCAGGATTTTGCTCTTTCACAGTATCGTACGAGTTTTCTCCTAAAAGAAACGATGTATGTTTTAAGATATTATTCTCATACCCTTCATGGATTTGTGTTGCACCATCTTTCATTGCCTCTTTTACTGACACGATTGCTTCAAACTCTTCATATTCAACTTTTATCAAACGTGCCGCTTTTGCTGCTGTTACTTCATCTTCTGCAATTACAGCTGCAATGTCATCTCCATAGATACGAACTCTCTTATTCAGCAATCTTCTGTCTGCTATATCTTGATGACCAAGATCGGTAGACCAAGGATGACCTGCTGTCGGAAACACAATGTCAGGTACATCAAAACAAGTAACAATTTTTACAACTCCTGGAAGATTTCTTGCCTCGTCTAGATCAAATGATTTTACAATCCCATTGGCAATTGTACTACGAACCACTTTTGCAACCAAATAATCTTTTGGCATTAAATCTGCTGTATATTTTGCTTCGCCAGTTACTTTTGCATAACCGTCAACACGAGCTATATTTTTTCCAATTCCCACTTAACTTCCTCCTTGATTTTATATAAGAATATATTTGAGTACAAAAATCGCTGCTAAAAAGTACATTAAAATACTAATTTTTTCTTTTTTTGCACTTGAAGATGCCATATTAAGTACCACGTAAGAAATTACACCAAAGGCAATTCCTTCTGATATGCTATAAGTAAAAGGCATAATGATTAAAGTCATATATGCTGGTATTGCTTTTGTATAATCATTGAAATTGATTTTAAGCACAGATGACATCATTAAGAATCCAACAACGATTAGTGCTGGAGCGGTTGCAAATCCTGGTATTGCAAGAAATATTGGTGATAAGAATAATGCGATTCCAAATAATACTGCTGATACAACTGCTGTAAGTCCAGTTCTTCCACCTTCTGCAACCCCAGATGCACTTTCAACAAAAGTTGTAGTTGTTGATGTTCCAAATACTGCTCCAAGTGAAGTAGCAATCGCATCCGCCATTAAAGCACCTTTTACTTTTGGTAGTTTGCCATCTTTGTCAAGCATATCTGCTTTAGATGCAACCCCAATTAAGGTTCCTAGTGTATCAAACATATCAACAAATAAAAATGCAAACATAATTACAACAAAATCTAGTGTTAATATTTTAGAAAAATCCATTTGCATAAATGTAGGAGCCATACTTGGAATTGCTAATCCATTTGAAAAATCAGGAAGTACACTAAACATGCCTAAATCTGGATTTGCTTTATATACACCCACTAGTTCAAGTATAATTGCTAATCCCCATGTTGCTAAAATTCCAAATAAAATTGCACCTTTTACTTTTTTCATCAATAAAATTGCTGTTATCAAAATACCTATTACAGCTAATACCACTCCAATTCCTGTACTCCAAAACTCTCCACTTTCAATAGACGCCTTAACTGGATAAATAGATACTAATGTTGCACCATCTACAACAATTTTAGCATTTTGTAATCCAATCAATGCGATAAAAAGGCCAATCCCTGCTGATACAGAGTGCTTTAAATCAATTGGTATTGCGTTAAATATTGCTTCCCGTACATTTGTTAATGATAATACAATAAAAATAATTCCTTCTACAAACACTGCAGCAAGTGCCATTTGCCACGAAAATCCCATACTTAGAACAACCGTATAGGCAAAGTAAGCATTTAGACCCATTCCTGGTGCTAAAACAAATGGATAGTTAGAAAAAATAGCCATTAGTAATGTTCCAATTACAGCTGCAAGAGCCGTCGCTGTAAACACCGCCCCTTGATCCATTCCACTTGCTGCTAAAATATTTGGATTTACTGCTAAAATATAAGCCATAGTCATAAATGTAGTAATACCTGCAACTACTTCTGTTCGTACATCTGTACCATTTTTCTTTAATTGAAAGATTTTTTCAAGATTCATAAGAGATCCTCCTTAACTTTCTATCATTTTTTTTGTTACAACGTTATCACTTCATACTTTCTTACCTTAACAATCATTCAAATATTATCTTGAATAATCCTCTTATTTCTTACATGTGTGTTAAAGCTTGTTGTCTAATTCTAGTAACTTATAGAATCCCTCCTTCTTCGTTATCAAAGATTTTATTTCCTGCTACATATTTTGCACTGATTTGAGATGCGGTAGATAAATATGCAATCCGTTCTAATCGCTCTTTAATTGACAACACTTTCGGTGTTTTCAATTCCACATCATCTAAAACTAGGAGATCTAATTCGTAACCTTCTTCAAAACAACCTACCTTTCCAAAGAAGTTACCGCCCCCTTTTGTAGCAAAATAAAATACTTCCTCTATTGTCAAAGGTTTTCGCTGTTCATTAATTAACCGCCAATATAATTTAGACACTTGAATCGCATCTGTCATTGCTCGGAAAATCGAATCACTACTTCCACCTGCAACATCACTTCCTAAACCAATCCTAAGACCTTTATCCATATATTCTCGAATCGGTGCAATTCCCGATGATAGATTTGTATTTGACTGTGGACAATGGGCAATATACACCTCTCTATCCTGAAGCCTCTTTTGTTCTTCTTCATCAAGATATACGCAGTGTGCCATAATTGTAGAATTATTTTTATCTCCTAGACAACCTAGTTGGTCGTATGCATCTGTATAAGATTCTGACCAAGGGCAAAGTTCTTTTACCCACTGCACTTCACCTGGGTTTTCTGAAAGATGTGATTGCATTGTAACATTCTGTTCTCTTTGAATCACCCCTAATTCTTTCATAAGTTCATCCGTACAGCTTGGAATAAATCTTGGAGTAAGAATTGGTCTTGTATAAGTAAACTTTTCTTTACATTCCAACAACCACTCAATTGTTTCTTTCACAGAAGCGTCAGCACTCTCTTCTCGTAATGAATCAGGTGCATTTCGGTCCATATTTACCTTACCCACATAAGTAACTAATTTTGTATCTTCTAATAATTTCATCAGCAACAATGTTGCAGGTACATGAAGAGTACCAAAAATACACGCTCTTGTGGTTGCACCTTTTTCAAGGTTCTCCACAAAAATCTGGTATCCTTTTTGTGCATACTCTAAATCTGAATATTTTGATTCTTCAGAAAATGCATGAGTATTTAACCAATCTAATAATTCCATATCCATTCCTAGACCACGAAATGCATATTGTGGTGCATGGATATGGAGGTCAACAAGACCAGGTATCAATAACTTATTTCCATAATCCTTTATTGGAACATCCTTCCAATCGAAAGGCACTTCACTTTGTATACCTTTCGATATCCCTTCCTCACAAAGGATATACCCATTTTCAATTATTTCTAATGTTTGTGCATCCTTACTGTGGCAAATTTGTCCTTTAAAAATAATTTTGTTCATCTCTCTCTTCCTTTCCTCACAAAGTAGTCTTTTGTAAAACAAAAGTTGCCTTAAGTTTCCACAGACTATTCCGTGAAAACTTATAGACAACTATTACGGTAGTTGGTAGAGACGCTCAACCAATTATGAGCATATATAAGTTTTACCTTTTCATATTATTTCACAATTTTATCACATTTTTTGTAATAAATCAATATATTTTTGTTGAATTGTCTATATATTGTTGTTGAAACATACATATTAGTTGTGATAGAATATTTAATAAGAGGTGTTTGAATGATGATTGAATG
>CAYJKD010000251.1:263-3843 GCA_964370595.1 uncultured Lachnospiraceae bacterium | reverse complement strand
AGATGTTGTAAAAGGTAAGATAAAAATTGGTAGTCATTTACTAGCTAATGCAAAATCTTTATCGGAAACTAATTTTACTCAATCTACTATAAATTCAATCATTCTTGTAATTATTATTACAATATTATCCTTGTTGATATCTTCTATGGCAGGATATGGATTTGAAATTTATAAAAGTAAGGGGAAAGATATTGCATTTGGAATCATATTATCATCTATGATGATACCATTTGCTGCGATTATGATTCCATTATACAGATTATTTGGAAAATTAGGTCTTCTCGATACATTTTTTGCTGTTGTATTTCCTAACTGCGCAACTGCCTTTTTGATTTTTTTCTTTCGACAGAATACGAAAGCATTTCCAAAGGATTTAATTCAAGTAGCAAGACTCGAGGGTTTAACAGAATTAGGCGTATTCTTTAGAATTTACATCCCAGTAATGAAAAGTACTTATGCTGCTGCCGCAATTATTACATTTATGAATACATGGAATAATTATATGTGGCCCCTTATTGCATTACAATCTCAAGATAAACAAACAGTCCCAATTGTATTAGCTTACCTAGGAAGTGCGGTTACACCTGATTATGGGATGGTTATGTTAGGATTAGTACTTGCGACGATTCCTATGGCAATTGTATTTTTCTTATTACAAAAAAGTTTTGTAGAAGGAATGACAGGTGCTATGAAAGGATAATGTGCAACATAATTAAGAGTGCAAATAAAATAATTGTTAAATTTAATAAAAAGGGGAATTGAAATGCAAGTAATAGCACATAGAGGATATAGTGGTCGCTACCCAGAAAATACTATGATAGCTTTTAAAAAAGCATTAGAAGCTAGATGTGATATGATTGAACTTGATGTACATTTAACAAAAGATGGCATTGCTGTTATTATTCATGATGAAACATTAGATCGTACAACAGATGGTACAGGTTGGGTTAAGGATTTTTCATATAAAGAATTGCAAAATGTAAATGCATCAAAATTATTTCCATTGCGGAAGCAATTTGAATCAATTCCTACATTAGAAGAATATTTTGAATGGGTACAAAATAAAGAAGTTAAAACAAATATAGAATTAAAAACAAATGAATATTATTATGAGGGGATAGAAAAAACAGTATTGAACCTTATTGAAAAATATAAATTAGAAAAAAATGTTTTAATTTCATCGTTTAATCATATCTCTATATCAAAAATTAAGGAAATGGCATCCCATATCCACTGTGGTGTATTAGTAAGCGGAATAGGAAATGCAGGAGGATATTGTAAACAACAAGGATTTGAATATTATCATCCAGAATATTGCACGGTATCTAAAGAAAGTGTGGAAGAATGCAATTCTTACGGAATTCATACAAATGTGTGGGTTGTAGATGATTTGGAAGGACTTGAAAATTTATACGAATGGGGTTGTTCTGGCATTATAACAAATTATCCTAAAGTAGCAAAAGATTGGATTAACCATATGAAATCAAAAGGAAGGCAGTAATGAAAAATATTCTAAAACAAGTGTCATGGTTTGTCCTAGATATGGATGGTACATTCTATTTAGGTGATAAGATTATAGATGGATCATTAGAATTTTTAAAGGCAGTAGAAGAAAGTGGAAAAAATTTTTTATTTCTTACAAATAATTCATCTAAATCAGCAAAAATGTATGTTGAAAAATTGAAAAAAATGAATTGTCATATTACTCCAAATCAAGTCATAACATCCGGAGATGTTATGATTCGATTTTTGAATAAAAATCGGAAAGGTAAAACAGTGTTTTTACTTGGAACAGAAGAATTAAAACATAGCTTTGAAGATGCAGGAATCCTTTTAACAGATCAAGCGCCTGATATAGTGGTAAGTGGTTTTGATACAAGTCTTACATATGTAAATTTAGAAAAAGCATGTACCTATATTAGAAATGGTGCGGAATTTTTAGCTACCCACATAGATATTAACTGTCCTACAGAAGACGGTTATATTCCAGATTGTGGAGCGATTTGTGCAGCAATTACGGTATCTACAGGAAAAACACCCAAATTTTTAGGCAAACCATATTGTGAAACATTAGAATTTATTTTAGAGATTACAAAGGCTGAAAAGGAAGAAATCGCATTCGTGGGCGATCGCATATATACAGATGTTGCAACTGGTGTAAATAATGGTGCCTTAGGATTTTTAGTATTGACTGGTGAGGCTGATATGGAAACAGTAAAACAGTCGAAGGTAAAACCAAGTGCTATTTTTAATTCATTAAAACATATGATTGAATTTTTATAAAAGAAATGTACTGTGAAAGGAATAAATCATGTATGACGTAGTTATTATCGGCGCAGGAGTGTCAGGTGCAGTGTGCGCAAGAGAATTATCTAGATATCAAGCAAACATATGCGTTTTAGAAAAGGAAGAGGATGTTTGCTGTGGTACAACAAAAGCGAATAGTGCAATTATCCATGCAGGATATGATGCTCAAGAGAACTCTTTGATGGCTGAACTAAATGTAATCGGAAATCGACTGATGCCAGGTTTATGTAAAGAACTAGATATTCCATTTAAACAATGTGGTTCTTTTGTTGTTTGTACTGATAAAAAATCATTAAAAGATTTAGAAAGCCTATATTATAAAGGAATTGCAAACGGAGTAGAAGGATTAGAAATCATAACGGATTCAAAGCTCTTTTTTGCAATGGAGCCGAACTTGGCTGAAAATACAATTGCAGTATTATATGCACCATCGGCAGGAGTTGTATGTCCTTTTGCTTTAAATCTTGGGTTAGCAGAAAATGCATATACTAATGGAGTAGAATTTCAAATGAACACGAAAGTGCTGGGATTACAAAAGAAAGGAACACATTGGTGTATACAAACAAATAGAGGGGACTTTGAAACAAAATATGTTATCAATGCTGCTGGTGTATATGCAGATCAATTTCACAATATGGTAAGTGCAAAAAAAATTAATATTACTCCGAGAAAAGGAGAATATTGCTTACTTGATAAAAGTGCAGGAAATCATGTGAGTCGCACTATTTTTGCACTTCCAGATAAAAATGGAAAAGGAATACTAATTACGCCAACTGTACATGGAAACTTATTAATAGGTCCGACATCAATAGATATTGATAATAAAGAAGATGTATCTACGACAAAAAATGGAATCAACCAACTATTGTCTAAATCATCTTTAAGTGTAGATAATCTCCCATTAAAACAAGTAATAACATCATTTGCTGGATTACGTGCTCATGAAAAAAATCATGAATTTATTATTGAAGAGGTTATAGACGCTCCAGGATTCATTGATTGTGCAGGCATTGAATCTCCAGGGTTGAGCGCTAGTCCAGCAATAGGGATAAAAGTTGCAGAAATTTTAAAAGAAAAATTGAATTTACAGTTAAAGTTGGATTTTAATGGAAAAAGAATAGGTATGATTGATCCACGAAAACTAGAGAAAGGCGCAAGAATAGAACTGATTCGTAAAAATCCTTCATACGGTAATATAATATGTCGCTGTGAGATGGTTTCAGAAGGTGAAATTTTAGAATCGATACGCCGTCCACTTGGAGCTAGATCTTTG
>CAYJKD010000251.1:0-253 GCA_964370595.1 uncultured Lachnospiraceae bacterium | reverse complement strand
ATCTTTGGATGGTGTAAAGAGAAGAACACGTGCTGGTATGGGGAGATGTCAGTCAGGATTTTGTAATCCACGAGTTATGGAAGTCCTTCATAGAGAATGTGGAATACCTATGGTTGAAGTTACAAAATCTGGAGGAAACTCAAAGTATATAATCGGCACGAATAAAGATGAATTATAGGGGGAAGCACAGGAATGAAACAATATGATATTGTAATAATTGGTGGCGGCCCCGCAGGTCTTGCTGCAGCTATAG
>CAYJKD010000250.1:0-3890 GCA_964370595.1 uncultured Lachnospiraceae bacterium | reverse complement strand
ACTCATACCTTTAATGCTATGACACCCATTAATCATACAAAACCTGGACCTATCGGAGCTGCTTTTGCTCACGACCAATTCGTGGAGTTAATCTGTGATGGCATCCATATTCATCCTACTGTGATAAAGATGGTATTTAAACTATTTGGCAGCGATCGTGTTATTATGATTAGTGATAGCATGCGTGCATGCGATTTATCAGATGGAGAATATGATCTTGGAGGACAAAATGTCTATGTCAGTGGTAGGCGTGCAACACTAAAATCTGGAGTTTTGGCTGGCTCTGTAACTAACCTAATGGACTGTATTAGGCAAAATGTATCCATCGGAATTAGCTTACATGACTGCGTTAAAGCATCTGCTGTGAATCCTGCAAAACATATTAAAATTTTTGACCAATATGGAAGCTTAGACGTAGGGAAATATGCCAATATTGTTGTATTAAATAAGGATTTATCCATTCATACGATTATTCATGAAGGAAAAATTGTCAGTCTATAAGACTATAGTTTCCAATAACCAGTTTAATAGTGTAATGTTTTCTAACTAATAAGCAAGCAAGACTTAAAATGAAACTTCTAAGTCTTGCTTGCTTATTTTAAACATACTATTCTATTATTTCTATATTTTTTTATTTTAGCTATTTAATGATTTTGCAATTTCTGTAAAAATTACACCTAAACCATAAGCACCTGCATCTGGGTATCCAATACTTCTCTCGCCTACCGTACCAGCTCTTCCCATACGTGCAACAATTTCTTCTGTTTTCTTAGCACCAGCCACTGCAGCTTCTGCACCTAATTCAAATAATTCTTTCAATGTCTTTCCAGAACCTGCTTCTGCACTCCAGCTATCTGCACAAGGTACCAATGCATCGATTAATGTCTTATCGCCAACTACAGCTCCTCTACCAAAAGAGCGTTCTCCAGTATCTTGAATTCCTTTTACTGCTGCTTGCATCATCTCTGCAAAATCTTGTGTTGTCATTGTTGTCTTTTTACCAACTGATCTTCCAGCGCTTCTAAATGCAGATCCCCAAATAGGACCACTTGCACCTCCGCAGTATTCCATAATAATTAAGGAACACTCTTCTAGGAATTCGCCAATTGTTGTAATTTCGTCACGTGTTACATGCTTCCACTCACGTTTTAGTTGGCGGAATCCTTTTGCTATACTCATTCCGAAATCACCATCTCCTGCATGCGCGTCTAACTCGCAGAATGGAACTTCGTTTTCAATAATGATTGCACTCATATTGTCAATAATATATTTTATATTATTCAAATTCAATTCATTGTTAACAACCACCCCATATTTACTTGGAGTTTCTACGGTAAAGCAAGCTTCCTCTGCTTTTCCTTCATCAGATAAATATGTATACGAAGCATCTTCTTCTGCCCCTGTCACCTTAAATGCAGGTGTATTCGATTCTGCTGCTAAGTATTTTTTCAACTCATCATCCATCTTCAAAATAGTTAAAGAGGCTCCTTGCATTTCAATACTTGTCATATAATTACCAACAAATACTCGAGTTGCTTTTATTTTACGATTCGCAAGTTCTTTCATCACAGAATTGTTAAATAGGTATAATTCTTGAAGTGGAGTTCCACCAAATCCATTTACTAAAACTGCAACTTCGCCTTCATAGCCTTCGCTAATTCCTTGATCTGCTAATAATGCTTCTGTCATTCTTTTCGCTAATACATCTGCTGATTGCACTTCTTCTCTTCGAATTCCAGGCTCTCCATGTATTCCTACTCCGTATTCCATTTCATTATCTGCTAGCTCAAAGATTGGAGTTCCCTTTGCTGGAACTGTGCATGATGACAATGCAAATCCGATACTGCTCATATTTTCATTGGCTTTTTCTGCAATTCGCTTTACTTCTTGCAAATCTGCACCAGTTTCTGCCATTGCTCCTGCAATTTTATGAACAAATACAGTTCCTGCCACTCCACGTTTACCAACGGTATACAAACTATCTTCTACTGCAATATCATCGTCTACTTTCATATAATCAACTTGGATACCATCTTCCGATGCAAGATGTGCAGCATTTTTAAAGTTCATCACATCACCACTATAATTCTTTATAATTAATAGTGTTCCTTTATCAGACGCTGTTTCCTTAATCGCTTTGTAAACTTGAATTTGAGAAGGTGATGCAAATACATCTCCGCAAACAGCTGCATCAAGCATTCCCTTTCCAACAAACCCAGCGTGAGCTGGCTCGTGTCCACTTCCACCACCACTGATCAGTGATACTTTATTTTTATTAACATCTTTTTTCTTTAGTATTTTGAACTTTTCTACAAATTCAATTTCTGGATGTGCAGCTGCAATTCCATTACACATTTCCATAACTACTTTCTCAGGTGCGTTAATAATCTTCTTCATTTTTTCTATACTCCCATCGATTTTTTGAATTCTTTTCCGATTGCATCAGCTGTAATAATTGCTGCTGCTACTGATTTTGCATCCACTGGGAATGGCATCGCATGTACTGATTCTTCAGGGATACACGCTTTTTCAGCTACTTCCATTAATTCTTCTTTTGTAATTGATGGTACGCCTATGTCTTCTAAACAGATAGGAAGTCCAATTTCATATAAGAAATCTAATACGGTATATAGTTCTTCTTCTGGCGAATTTTCAAGTACTAGTTGACAAATTGTACCAAATGCAACTTTCTCACCATGGTAATAGCTATGTGTTCCTTCTAGAATTGTAAGTCCATCATGAATTGCATGAGCTCCTCCTAATCCGCCACTTTCAAACCCTAGTCCAGATAGTAAGATATTCGCTTCAATGATATTTTCTAATGCTTGTGTAACCATCTTACAATCATTTGCTTTTTTCGCTTTTAAACCATCTTCAAGCAATGTATCATAACACAATTTTGCTAATGCTAATGCTGTTTTTGTTCCTTTTGCTGGTCCACAAACCCCTTCTCTAACACCACAAGGTAGTCCAGCATTTACATTAGAACATGATGCTGCTGTCGCACGTGCTTCAAAGTATGTTGAAATTGCATCGCCGATACCTGAAACTAAAAATCTAGTAGGTGCATTTGCAATTACAGTTGTATCAACCATTACTACACTTGGATTTTGCTTATAATATGCATAATCATCAAAAGCTCCATCTGGTGTATAAAGTACTGCAGAGTGACTAGTTGGTGCATCTGTTGCCGCAATGGTAGGAACAATAATAAGTGCTTCGCCTTCTGCTACACATTTAGCTGTATCGATTGCTTTTCCACCACCAAGACCGATTGTACATGAACAGTTTTGTTCTTTTGCTACTTCTTGTAGGCGTGCCACTTCTTCTCTTGAACACTCCCCTTTAAACCCGCTCTCTACCAATGTAATTCCGAATTTTTCAACTGTCGCATCTAATTTTTCTTTCACACGATTTACATCATCTGGATGTGCGATTAAAAGTGCAGATTTTCCAAATGTTTTTACAAAATATCCTAAATTTAAAATTTCGTCCTCGCCTTGTACATACTTTGTTGGGCAGATAAATGCTCTTCTCATTTTTATTTCCTCCATTTTTTCGTTTATATTTCTTGTCTCTATCATATCAAATCTTGTTTTTTTTTCAATCTACTATTTAACGAATATATATAACTTTTTTGTGCTACTTTTTTGTGTTTTTTTATATAAATAAAACTTTTTATCGTATTTTGAATAAAAATCAAGGATTTATTTTTATATCCAGTAGATTTATATGGACTTAAATATTTTATTTTTTATTTATTCATGTTATAATGACTTCATGTATCAATCAATAATTATAGTAGCTTTAAATAGGAGAACTTTATAATGGAACAGTTTTCAAATATAACAAAGATCATTAATTTCGAAAAATTTCAATTGGTACAAGAT
>CAYJKD010000249.1:3408-3903 GCA_964370595.1 uncultured Lachnospiraceae bacterium | reverse complement strand
CTACATTAATAATTGCATCTGCTTCTGTTACTCCATGGAATGCTCCTGCCATAAATGGATTATCATCTGGGGCATTACAAAAAACAACTAGTTTTGCACAACCCAGAGAATCATTATCCTTTGTTTCATTTGCTGCTTCTTTGATAATCTCTCCCATAAGTTGAATTGCATCCATGTTCAATCCTGTTTTTGTAGACCCTACATTTACGGAACTACAAACTCGTTCTGTTGTTGCCAATGCTTTTGGAATGGAACGAATCAATAGCTCTTCTGCTTTTGTCATACCCTTACTTACAAGCGCAGAATATCCACCAATAAAATTAACTCCTACTTCTTTTGCCGCTCGATCTAATGTCTTTGCAATCGACATAAAATCTTCGGATGTCTTACATGCATTTCCACCTACGAGTGCAATTGGAGTTACAGAAATCCTTTTGTTAACAATAGGAATACCAAATTCTTTGGAAATAGCTTCTCCTGTTTCCACTAAATTTT
>CAYJKD010000249.1:0-3398 GCA_964370595.1 uncultured Lachnospiraceae bacterium | reverse complement strand
ACTTATCTAAATCACTATCACTACAATCTAGAAGACTGATTCCCATTGTGATTGTGCGCACATCTAACTTCTCTTTTTCAATCATATGATTGGTTTCGATAACCTCAAACATATTCAACATAATACGTTTACCTCTCTCTTCCTATATTCGATGCATTTTTGTAAATATCTCTTCCTTTTGACATTTAATTGTTACTCCAATATCTGTACCAATTTGTTCTAATTCAGAAGAAAACACTTCAAATGCGCAATTAGAAGAGCTCATATCTGCAATCATCATCATACTGAAATATTCTTGTACAATGGTTTGAGAAATATCTAAGATATTTACCTCTTTCTCCGCTAGGTATGTACAAACTTTTGCCATAATCCCTACTGTGTCTCGTCCAACAACTGTAATAATTACTTTTTTCATAACTCCTCATCCTTCCTCATATATAGTTTTTATACATAAACAATTTGTGACATCGCATCTCGCTTTGCCACTTCTATTTGAAAATCCGAAGATTTAAAAATACTATGCCCTTGGTCAATTTCACACTTTACTGTTTCATAAGCCAAAGCTTCATAATTATTTTCATTACTTAAATGACCTAGTAATATATGTTTTAATCCACCATGCAAAATTTGGGTTAACAGTCTTCCTGCATTTTCATTGGATAAATGTCCATACTTCCCCAATATTCTTTTCTTCAAATAATAAGGATACGGTCCTGCTTCTACCATATTTACATCATGATTAGATTCTAGTAAAATCGCATCTAACCCTTGAAGATGATCAATGGTATAAGAATCGTATTCACCAATATCTGTAGCAACTGCAACTTTGCTTGTTTCATTCTCTACACGATATGCAACTGGATTTGCAGCATCATGTCGAATAGAAAATGGAGTTAAGTTCAAATCCCCAATAGCAATTTTATCATCTGGCAAAATTGGATGAAACAGTTCTCTACTATATTCACCCAACTGCTTTATTCCATCGATTTGAATCAATGTTTCTTTGGTAGCATAAATCGGAATTTCATGTTTTCTCGACAATACACCAATTCCTTTCGTATGATCTGAATGTTCATGGGTTATAAACAACCCGCTAATATCATTAGGAGAAACCCCAATTTCTTTTAGTCCCAATTCAATTCGCTTATTACTGATTCCTGCATCAATTAAAATATGGGTTTTGTCTGTTCCTACATAAATACAATTTCCACTACTTCCACTTGCAATGCTAACTAATCTCATCTTCTATCCTCATAATTTAATCGAGATTTAATTTGTGCTAACAACTGATCTTCATCTGCATTATTATCTAACACAAAATCTACCAATTCTAAATAATATTCCCTGTTATTTTGCAGTTCCATGATTCGATGAATTTTGTCCATAGAGTATCCTCGATGAACCATTAATCGATTCTCACGGTTTTCTCTTGTTGCATCAACCATCCAAAGTTCATCACAAATGGATTTGCTCTGTTTATCGAATAGTGCTGATTCTACAACAATAAGAGATTGATTACTACTTTGGATTAAATCTTTTACACGTTGCCATGTGAGGGGATGAATAATTTCATTCACTTTCTTTAAATCTGTTGGATTTTTAAAAATAACTTCACCAAACCGCTGCACATCAATATTTTGATATTCATCTAAAATATCCGTTCCAAAATAATCAACTAAAGCATTATACCCACATTCCCCTATCCGTTGTAAATCTTTTGCTAATTGGTCTGTTTGAATTACCTGAGCTCGAAATTGATTCTCCAATAGCTTAAGCACTACACTTTTGCCTGCTCCAATTCCTCCAGTAATACCAATTGTTTTCATCAACTAATTCCCTCTTTTTTTCATCTTTTGAATATCTCTTTGCTTCAATAAAGACAATAGCAGTTGCTTTGAAATACTGACATTTTCTCCATAAGGATTAATTACAAAACCTTTATATTCATTCGGTGTGCGCAGTAAAATATTTCCTAAATCATCCATTGTCACACTAAGTGCTTCTGTTGAATTTCCATCTTCATTCCACTTTGCATATTCATCTAAATCAGTAAATGCCATCGCATACTTTTCCCCTTTTGTGTTTAGGATTTCTTTTAAACGCATGCGGGTAGATGGTCCTTTTTTTTCTAGTAAAACTTTTTCTTTATCAACAGGTGCAATCAACAAGGATTCTAGTAGTGCTTCTGCCATATTACTTCTATTTTTATCGGTATCTTCTTTTAACATTACATTCATCGCTTCTACAAGATTTGGATTTTTAATTTGTTTTTCTTTCATAATTTGTAATACCTCTTTCTTTGTCATACTAGGACATACTATATCACATTTTTTCATTATATTCTACTAAAATCATCGCTTTGCTCTTTTATAGGTGGTATGGCTAAACTGTTTCAATTATTTTTCATTGTCTCTTATACTAGAATAAAACCATACTTTGAGAAAAGATATACATTTTTTTGTATCACTGTTATAATTATGCTAATAATTCATCTTTTAGGAGGTCTCATGCTATATCAAACCATTGTAGAAGCTATATTTTTAGAGCGACCAAACCGATTTATTGCCTATGCATTATTAAATGGAGAAACTGTAACTTGTCATGTAAAAAACACTGGAAGGTGTAAAGAATTACTTATCCCTGGTGTAAAAGTTCTGCTAGAATATCATAAAGATGCGATTGCTAGTGGCAGAAAAACCATGTATTCCTTGGTTCAAGTATATAAACAAACAGCACAAGGTGAATGCTTAATCAATATCGATTCTCAAGCACCTAACAAAACAGCTTTTGAATGGATTTTATCTGGTGGTATTGGAGTTGTTACAGATTTAAGAAGAGAGGTTACCTTTGGGGATTCCCGTTTTGATATCGCTTTTACTAAAAATGGCATCCCATCCTTTATGGAAGTCAAAGGTGTCACATTAGAAGTCGATGGCATCGCTCGCTTTCCAGATGCACCAACTACACGAGGAATTAAGCATCTAAATGGCCTTGCTGATGCTTCGCAAAAAGGATATCAAACATATGCTTTGTTTCTAATTGCCTTAAAAGGAGTTCATCGTTTTGAACCTAACATGCAGACACATCCTGCATTTGGTAACACTTTGACACAAGTTGCAAATAATGGTGTAACTGTACTGGCTTATGATTGTATGGTTACCAAGAATAATATGGTCGTTGATCAAGAAGTACCTGTTTTTCTCAAGCATAGTTGATCTTTGAATCGAAATTGTGTTTCAAACAAAACAATCCGAACCGCTCCCCACAGATATGTTCTGTTTGAAGTGATTCGGATTACACTTTTTTTGCCTATCATAAACTAAATATCTGTACTTGAAACGTTAAAAATAAACACGAACTCTTACCCTTTTCAATTGTCAAAGACAGGATTGTAACAT
>CAYJKD010000248.1:0-3916 GCA_964370595.1 uncultured Lachnospiraceae bacterium | reverse complement strand
TTTGAAATCCCTATTGCATTTCGAGGTAATTATACTTCTGATAATGCAAATTATCGGTTAACAATAATCGACAGTTTGATTGCCGTTTGAGCGAATGTGTTATATAAAAATAAAATGAATTATTTTTCAGTTGTCATTTTCTTATGACGAGGTTATTATATTAAGAAGAAACTTAAATAATATAGCAATTGAAGGGAATTAGGTGGGGTAACCTTATGGATATCGTAAAATACAACAGCATTGCTTGGGATCTAGCGTCAGAAACAAATCTTGAAGAATGGACAAAACCAGTTAATACAGAAGTAATCGCAAATGCTAGAAATGGTATTTCTGAAATATTACTTACTAATGAAAAATTTGTACCACAGGATTGGTATATGCCGATAAGAGACAAAAAAGTGTTATGCCTTGCTTGTGGTGGCGGACAGCAAGCTCCTGTTTTTTCTGCTTTGGGTGCAGTTGTAACGGTTACAGATATAAGTGATAACCAACTTAATCGTGATAAGATGGTTGCTGAACGCGAAAACCTTGATATGGAAATTATAAAATGTGATATGTGTGATTTATCTCAATTTTCCGATGAAAGTTTTGATATGATATTCCACCCTATTTCAAATTGTTTTATCCCTAATCCTAACCTTGTTTGGAAAGAGTGCCACCGCGTGTTGAAAAAAGGTGGTACCTTACTTGCTGGGTTTGTTAATCCAGTGCTTTATCTTTTTGATATGGACGATTTTGATGCTGGAATCTTAACTGTTTCGAATAAAATACCCTACTCTGATATAGAACAATTACCAAAAGAACAGCTTGAGGAACGAATTAAAAACAATGATACATTAGAATATGGCCATACACTTGAAACATTAATTGGCGGTCAGGTTGATGTTGGCTTTGCAGTGATTGGGTTTTATGAAGATATTTGTTGCCAAGAGGTGCTTGATAAACATATATGCTCGAGCATTGCTACAAAAGCAATCAAGTTATAGGAAAAGGAAGAAGAGGTTAGAATGCAAACTTATATTACACTATTGAGAGGAATAAATGTTGGTGGTAATAATAAAATTTCTATGCCACTTTTAAAATCAGCATTTGAAGAATATGGATATACCCAGGTGAAAACCTACATTAACAGTGGGAATATTATATTCGATAGCGAAACCACTAGTACTACTGAGCTTATAAGGCAGTGCGAAAAAATAATAAAAGATAAGTTTAATCTAGTTATTCCTGTATGCGTAATGTCTGCTAGCGAATTTTCTAAAATTTTGAGCCATGCGCCTGAATGGTGGGATGTATCAAGTGATGAAGAAATCATACACCAAGCGATTACGCTGATTCCCCCTATGACAGCTGAAGAGGTTTATCAAGCAGTTGGAAAAATTAAAGACGATATCGAAAAAGTTGGACATTATAGAAATGTAATATTTTGGTCTGCTTTAAAATCTTCTTATTCTAGGACAAATTGGAGAAAAATTGCTAGCACAGATGTATATCGAAACGTTACTATTCGAACTGCCAATACAGTAAAAAAATTAATTTCTCTTAGTGGTATCAATGAGAGAAATTGTGACTGTTAAAAATATGTAAATAAAGAACGAGAAACCTTCACGTGAGAAAGTAACTCGTTCTTTTTGATATAATGATTATGTAATTCTTTTTATAAAATATTCATTATTGTAATACTCGCTTTTTATTCACTTAAATCAATAGTATGATTGACATAATAATTACCAATCAATAACCTGATCAACGATTTCTTGTTGCTCTGAATTGGTTTTTCTGAGATAGATTCGAGTTGTTTCAATACTCTCATGTCCCATCAAATCCGCTAATAAAGCAATATCATTACATCGCTCTAAAAAACTTTTTGCAAAGCGATGACGAAAAGAATGGGGATATACTACATTAGGGTCAATTCCATAAAGGGATGCAAAATGTTTTAATTGATTTGCAATTCCTCGTGCAGACATTTTATCTCCATACTTATTGATGAAAATAAATCCACTACTTAGTTTTATATCATCTAGCCAAATAAGCGCTTCTCGCCGTAGGGATGATGGGATGTAAAGACGGCGAAGTTTGCCACCTTTCGAGTATAAATCTAGATATCCAATACGAATATGTTCACATTTAATTTGTGTTAATTCGCTAACCCTAGCTCCAGTCGCAGCTAAAAATCGAATGACAAAATACCAATACTGCTGATCGTCTCTCCTTAAACAATTTTTAAAATATATATAATCAGGTTCACTTATGACACGTTCTAGAAATGGCTTTTGCTGTATTTTTACAATAGGCATTCTTAGTTCAGTACGTTGAATACTGTTTAGATAACTGTTAAGTGCACAGATACGTAAATTCACTGTTTGTGGTTTGTAATGTTCGATTAGATATACTTTATATCGCATTAGTTGTGTGGAATTTAATAACTGATATTTGCTGTAAAACTGTTCAACCGCATTGCAATAGGCTCGAATGGTGTTTGCAGATAAATTTTGTTTTAATAAATAAGATTCGAAATCCTTCATCATAGTATATCACTCCTTTTTGATTCAATTGTACAAGAGTGATATAGGAATCGAAAGGAAAATATTTACCAATCAATAACTGTATTGATAATTTCCTGTTGCTCTGTATTGGTTTTTCTCAGATAAATCCGAGTTGTTTCAATGCTTTCATGCCCCATTAAATCGGCTAGTAGCGCGATATCTCCACTACGTTCTAGAAAGCTTTTTGCAAAACGATGGCGAAATGAATGTGGATAGACTACATTGGGATCAATTCCATACATACTAGCATAATACTTTAATTGGTTCGCAATTCCTCTTGTTGTAATTCGTAGCCCTCTTTGATTTGTAAAAATAAATCCACTTCTAATATTTTGATCACTTAACCAAATGAGTGCTTCTCTTTGCAAGGCTACTGGAATGTAGAGTCGTCTAAGTTTACCACCCTTAGAATATAAATCTACATATCCAATTTGGATATGTTCGCTTTTTATTAGTATCAATTCACTAACTCTTGCTCCAGTTGCTGCTAGAAAACGGATTACAAAATACCAATATAAATTATTATCTCGCTTCAAACAATTTTTGAAATATGTATAATCTGCCTCGCTTATCACATGATCAAGGTATGGTTTTTGTTGTAATTTTACAGTGGATAATTTCAAATCAGAGCATCCTATGCTATCTAAATAGCAGTTAAGGGCACAAATGCGTAAGTTAACCGTATGTGGTTTGTAATTTTCTATTAAATCAATTTTATGTTGCTTTAACAGAGAGGTATCTAGTGTGTTATATTTAGAATAATATTGTTCTACCGCACTTGAATAAGCACGAATTGTATTAGTGGAAAATGCTTGTTTTGTTAAATATGTTTTGAAAGTTTCTACCATAATTAGTCACTCCCTTCTAATTTGAGTTGATAAAATTCTTTCAATCATACACAAAGAACATTAATTGAACATTAATTTACATAATTTTTTGATATAGAAAGAAACCACAACTTGATATTACCAAATTGTGGTTTTTCACATTTGAAATTTAATTATGGATTAAAAGTAAAATCTTTCCAATCATCAAACATAGGTGTAGCACCATCTGTAAGTGTCAAATCATCAATATCAGAATCATTAGCATATACTAATACTTCATAATCATCTACAAAGAAACTCCAGTCAGAACCATCTTTTGCGTTTGATTTATTTTTTGTAACAGTACCAGATGTATTAACAAGACGAGTATTTCCAGTTACCGCATCATTCTCATCAGCGTCACCCATTGTATCAGCAAATTGATATACTTTTACAGTTCTGTCTTTATCACCATCTTTATACTCATAATAGTTTGTTGTTGCATTTCTAAAATCTTTGCTGTCAACAGTTTCTACTCTAACATTACTATCATCAACAGTA
>CAYJKD010000247.1:0-3927 GCA_964370595.1 uncultured Lachnospiraceae bacterium | reverse complement strand
ACTACATCCAACAAGAGTGGATACTGCCATAGTAGCTACTAATGCACTTGCTAATAATTTTTTCTTCATTCTCTTCTCTCCTTTTTCATTCTATTCCTCTATATAAATTCTCCTATGTATCCCATTAGAGAACATATATTAACCCTTTACTCCTCCAAGAGTAATTCCTTTTGTAAAGTATTTTTGAACAAATGGGTAAACCAGCAACATAGGAATCATAGATGTTACAATGCTTGCCGCCTTAATGTTTTCAGGTGTGAGCACTACTGCTGCAACATCTTCAACTCCTGAGTTTGCAATTGTGATATTGTCAAGCATCTGCTTTAGTTTCATTTGAACTGTATATAAATCTGCATTTGTTACATAGAACAGTACGTCACTAACTCCGTTCCAACGAGATACCGCATAGAATAGCGACAAAGTTGCAAGTGCTGGTTTTGTTAAAGGCATTACTACTTTTGCCAAGATAGTAAACTCACTGGCTCCATCGATATATGCTGCTTCATAAAGACTAGAATCAAGTCCTTGGAAGAAAGATTTTAATATAATCATGTTATAGGCACTTAATGCACCTGGCAAAATCAAAACCCAAATAGTATCTAAAAGATTTAAACCTTTCATAGTTAAATAGTTTGGAATCGTACCAGGATTGAAATACATAGTGATTACAATAAAAGCCATAATAATATTTCTTCCCTTTAAGTTTGACTTAGAAAGAGGATATGCACACAAGATTGTCATCCCCATACTAACAATGGTAACAGCCAAAGTTAATACTACTGAATAGGCGAAGGATGAAATAAAGGAAGCATTCCCTAAAATATTTTCATACGCTTCTAATGTAAACTCCACAGGAACAATCGTTACTAAACCTTGTAAAATTGCCTGCTTTCCACTAAACGATAAGGATACGATATGTAGAATTGGAACGATACATATTCCTGATACAAAGATAAAGAATACACTAAGCCAAAACTCAACCCTCTTACTTCCAGTTGTAACTAGAGAGGAATCTTGATTTTCAACTTTTTTGCTTAGTTTCTTTTGCTTGATTGTTTGCTCTACCATTATATGATTCCCTCCTCTCCAAATTTCTTCGCTAATTTATTCGCTGTTAAAATCATAATAATACCTACCACGGACTGGAATAATCCAACTGCTGCCGCATAGTCAAATCTTCCACCACCAATACCTACTTGATAAACGTGTGTACTAATAACATTAGATACGTCTGCTACCAGAGCATTCCCCATTAAGTAAGGACGCTCAAAGCTGATGTTCATAATCTTTCCTAATGCCATTACTAACATAACGGTAATAGTTGGCTTAATCATAGGAAGGGTAATATGACGAATTCTCTGTATTCTTGTTGCACCATCGATACTAGCTGCTTCATGAAGAGTAGGATCTACTCCCATAAGTGCCGCAAGGTAGATAATCAAGGAATATCCAGCCGCCTGCCAAATACCAACACCCCAATATACTGCCATCCAGTTTAGTTCATTAGCTAAGAAATCAATTTTTTCTAATCCCATGGCACTGATCACCGTATTGATTAAACCTGTATTGGAGAAAATCTGAACAGATATCCCTGCTATAATAACCCAAGACAAGAAGTGTGGTAAGTAGGTAATAACCTGTGTTGCCTTTCTTATTTTATCGCTTCTAAGTTCGTTCAATATGATTGCTAGAATAATCGGGATTGGAAATCCAATGATTAAGTCTCCCATATTTAAAACTAATGTATTCTTTAATACAGTCCAAAATTCCTTAGATGAAAATGCTTCTTGGAAGTGTTCTAATCCAACCCATTCCCCCCCAAACATCTCTTGTGAGAATAGACTATAATCTTTAAATGCTATCACAGTACCATACATTGGTAAGTACTTAAAAAATATGTGATAGACAACTGGTAATAGTAGCATTAGGTACAATGCATATGTTTTTCTAAAATACCTCATATTGTGTTACCCCTTCCTTTCCCTTCACTTTTTCTTTTTTCGTTTCTTGCAATAATCCTAACATCATCTTGTTAAAATTGTAATCTCAAAAAATTGGATATATTAGCTATAATGCTGATATTATATAGGATTTTCACACTTATACTTTTATGATTTTATAACAAGTATCATGATATTCCCACAATAACTACTGCTTTTAATCAATAAAACTTGTTGATATTCATCAATGGTTATTATATAATTGAGTGCAATGATTTCACTTGCTTACAAAAGTGAAAATTTATTTTCAGATTTCTGGGGAGGAATTATGAATGAAGCAACTATTATTACGATTGAAACAGGACTATTTTTTGCGGATTATTACCTTTTTCGCTGTAATTGCCATTAACTTATTGTTAGTAGGTTTTGTGATTATTCAATCAATAAACGCAAGAAATGCTGTAGAGCTAAACACTGTGAATCATCAAAAGAATTTTGAATCTTATGTAAAAACATTAAATCAGAATGTACTTACTCCTATCGAGTTACTGCAACAAGATTTAATCTTTTCCATTATCCCTTACAATCAACTAGTCTTAGATGGAGAGGATAATCCATTTATCAGTGATAACGATAAATTTACCACTGTTTTACCATACCAGAAGCAATTAAATATTTTACAAAAGACAATCCCTTACCTAACATCCATTGATATGTATAGTTTTGAACATGATACCTATATCTCTAGTAACAAAAGTATCTATTTTCATGTATCTGATCGCACAGCCGAATTGGAAAATAGTTTGCCTTTAGCATTGCTTTCAAGAGAGAGCACCACTGACTCCATCATTGGACCAGTCAAAAGTGGACCTAGTTCTTTAACTTCCGATATTTGCATTCGAAAAACCTATCCATTTTCCTTAAATTCAGAAGATATTAACCTTGTTTCCATTATTAGTGTTTCCCCCATGATGTTATATGATGTGGAGTTAGATCGTTTTTCTTTGCAAGAACCTCATTCATTCTTAATTATGAATGCCAATGGAACGATAATTTTCGATTCTTCTTCCTATAGCAAGGAGCAATCTTCACTACTACCAGCTTCCGTAGATCTTTTTTCCCTATACTCTAGAGGAATTGATATCGTAGAAGATGATGACACAACCCTAAAACTGCTATTTGAAGATAATCATTCTGGCCTTGTTTATGCTTACATTTATGAGCAACCCACCTTACTCTCCAAAATTACAGAAGAGTTATCCTTTGGTCTCATTTGGTTGATTTCTATGATGATTGTTTCGTTTTTACTTGCCTATACTTTTAGTAAGATTTTATATAAACCTGTTTCTGACCTAGTAAAAGATACAAAACATGCATTCCAAACTACAGAGGAAAACGACTCCTACGACGAATTCCAGTTAATCCATAGCACACTAAGCTCTATGCAGGAACATATTGTAGTCCAAACTCAAAACTTGCAGGAGACGATTCCTGTTATATTACATCAGCTGGCTAACAGTATATTAAATTCAGAATTTTATACAACAGAAGAAGTTAATCCTCTTTTATCAAAATTCAACTATTGTTTAACGTCAGATCAGGTATTTTTATTTATCGTACAACCTGAAACTTCCATTACTGAAAAAATCGAATATGAGGATAAAAGTTACCTATACCTCTATATTGAAGGTGTAGTCAATCAAGTATTTACCAAGGAAGAGGAATGTGATATTCGAGTATTGTCTCATATTAGCTTGCGTGGATTTGTAGTATTTCTCGTATGCTCCACAGAAGAAGACTATCCTCTGTGTCAATCACAATTACAGACTATTATACAACAGACCAATAAGCAACTAAACATCAAGGTTAATATTGCAACATCAGAGCTATATAGTGATCTCAGTTTAACAAATGCCATTTATCATGAGGTAGAGAGCTATTTACTTTATAAATTCCTCTATGGATACGAAAATATCTTTACCCCTGA
>CAYJKD010000246.1:0-3935 GCA_964370595.1 uncultured Lachnospiraceae bacterium | reverse complement strand
ATCAACAATCCAGAATTCTTCCTTTCCTAGTGCACTTTTCACTCGCAAAGAAAATTCAATCTCTGTAAATAACTGATTATAATCCAAGTAATACAAGCCTAAAACTTCTTGATATGTTCCTACTGTAACTAAAATCATATAGTATTCTTTGCAAGTTTCTTCTTTTTCATAATCCACCTGCTTTAATGCACTTACCAGCCCTGCCTTCTGTCTATTGACCTGTTCTGCATGATACATTTCTTTGATTCGCCGCAATAAGTTTTTAAATTCATCGTCATCTAGTGGTTTTAAAAGATAATCCACTACAGAGTTAGCATACGCACATTTTACATATTCAAAATCTTTATATCCACTAAGAACCACAGGAATAACAGATAATTGTTTCTCTTTTATGTATTGCAATAATTCAAGTCCATTTACAATCGGCAAATTGATATCTACAAATATCACATCAATTTCAGGTTTATCTGATAAATAATCCAGTGCTTCCCTACCATTAGAAGCTGTGCCTACCACTTCGTACCCATCTCCTAACGATGCAATCTTGCTACATATGGTTCTTAGTATTGGTGGTTCGTCCTCCACTACCATCACTCGAATCATTCATCACACCTCCTAGCCGTATGACACACCCACATTGTGGCTGGGTTTCGATAGTAAATACCATCTGCTTTTCATATGCATGATATAATCTTGCATATACATTTTTAAGCCCTAATCCACCAATTTTGAGTTTACTTACAACCTCAGATGGCGGCATCTCCTCAAGAAGTCTAAATTCTTCCTTCATACGCTCTACTTCTTCCTCAGAAAATCCATTTCCATTATCTGCTATCTCAATTTCCCAATTTCCATTATGGGTGTAGAGCATAATTTCGATATGCCATGGAAACTCCTTATTCTTCAATCCGTGGTGAAAACAGTTTTCCGCAATTGGTTGAAAGATAAACTTAGGAACACGAACATTTAATTGAGTCTCTAGTACAGAAATGGAATATTCAAACTTATCTTCATATCGTATTTTCATCAATTCTAGATAGTTAACTAAAAAGTCAATTTCGCCTTGAATTTCAACATAAGAGTCTTGAAATGTAGTACTATAACGAATCATCTCCGATAACTTTTTACAAACTAGATTTATTTTCTCCGTTTCTTTCTGCTCTGCCATGGTTGTAATATTAAACAACACATTATGGATAAAATGGGGATTCATCTGTGATTGCAATGCATACATATGAGTTCTCAACTCATTAATTTGACTATTCATATTCTTCTCCATAGCCAAGTGTAAATTTTTTATCAAACTGTCAAATGCTACATTTAATTGTTTCAATTCATTTTCTTCCTCATGTACTAAAGGAATCCCTAACAGAGCATCATCCACCTTCAGATTCTCTACACATTCACATAACTCTACAATCGGATTTGTAGTTCGTTCAATCAATCGTTTCTGTCCCCAAATAACCGTTGTTATGATTCCAATCAGAAACAAAAGCATCCATAATAATGTCGTTACTGCATAATTAACTAACTCACTTCTCTCTTGGGTTACTACTAAAGTCATTCCATATGGCTCAAGGGTATATTCTTTCCTAAGTTGATTCTCTCCTTGTGCAAAAAATTCTTCCTCTGTCCCTTGATAGGCATAGATAATCTTACCTGTTTCTTGTTCTATAAAATATCCTGAAGTTTCATCTGAAAAATGCTTGAATATATTTCTTAGATTTTTCACAGGAACTTGAATTTGAATATACCCTATGGTTTCACTTGGAAGAATTACATAATCTTTAATCTGGCGTGTGACAGTGAGAATAGACCCCTTTTCTACCGAAAAGGGATCTTGAGGATATCTCTCATAATAAGTTCCTCGATCTGACTCCCCAAGATGTTCTTCTATCCTATCTAGAAATTTATAGTTTTCACAGTCTTTTTCTAAATACCCATAATTCACAGCACTTCCTACAAATGTGAGATTTCGCTGGTGATCCATCAGTGTAATTCGATCAATAGAATTCTTTTTAAGGATATAAGATAACATTAACTGCTTTACCTCATAATCCTTTTCAGGGTATTCAATAAAATAATTATTCACACCCTCATATTGAGATACTTCTTGAAACACATCGATCAAGTAACGATTGGCAGCAAGTTGAAGTGCTACCTCATCACTCATGTCCATTACACTTTCTAACTGGGTTACTACACTTTCCCCTTGAATCTCTAATTGTTGTTCAAAATTCTGATTCCCTACATGTACTAGATACAGATAGATAACCAGCGAAAATAAAACCACAACAGCTACAATCATGGATATATTCGATATCAATAAAGTTCGTCTAAATCGATATGATTTTATTTTTTTGCCCATACTTGTGTCTCAGTTTGGATAGCTATACCTTCTGTAATCGCCTGTTCCATGATAAAGGATAGATATGTATCTTGAAGCGCTTCCTCTAGTGCATAGAACGATTCGCCTGTATCCACATAATGTTTCATTCGGATCAAACAGTCTGCAATTGCGATTTCATCATCGTTTAATCTTGCAGGTGCTACTGGGTTCTCATATAGGAAATGCTCACCCATCTGCATTCCAAAATGGTGCCATCCTACTTCTGCATCACAGATTCCTAAATCTCTACGTACAAGTTCTTGGATTACCACTCGATTTTTATTATCAAGATAGCGAATCTTATCATTTTCAATCTCGCCTTTTACTCCTTGTACTTGAATTCTCTTTCCACGAACTGTTGAGAAGTATTGTTGGAATGAAAAATCATAAATAGCTACCTTTCCATTATCAAATTGTAATGTTATCAGCTCTCTTTCATTGGAAACTACATTTCCTTCATAAGTAAACCCCGTCCTACCATTGGTGTCTATAATAGTAGACTCAAACCGTTGACCTTTAATCTCACAATTTTCCCATTGTAATTTTAAAAATTTGCGAAACAGACTGGTAGCATGATAACCATGAACTGCGGATAGCATCATAGTGGATGTTTTTCCAATCAATCCTTTTTCTACTACTCCAATCAAAGATTGGTAAAATGGTTGTAGATGATATTGCTCTAACACTTCAATTCGGCCTTGATACTTTTCCTTTTCAAGCCAAAGTTCCTCTAATTCAGCCACACTTTTTGCAGGAGGGGTTTCACAAAGCACTGGAATATCTGCCTTCATCAGTTCAACCAAATAATCTTTTACTATGGCTCTTGGTACACAAAGAACTACAAAGTCAGGTTTTTTTTCTAAAGCTTCCTCTAACACACTTGTAGCAAATACCCCATGTTCCTGTGTTACCTGCTTGGCACGCTCTTCAGTTCTAAGCACACCTGCACAAATCTCAAATCGTTCTGGTAATGCCTTAGCGATCCGATAAAAAAAATCTGTTCTCCATCCATATCCAATTACTGCAAACCTTGTTTTCATCTCAGTTTTCTCCTTTAACCTTTTACTGCACCAGAAGTCATTCCTGCCACAATATGTTTCTGTAATATCACAAACAATATCAACATGGGAATGACTGCTAATGTCAGTGCACCAAACACATACTGCCAGTCCCTGGTATATCTACCAAAAAAGCTATAGATTGCCAGTGGTACTGTAGCTTTTTTCGCAGATCCTAAGTAAAATAATGGTATCATAAAGTTATTCCATACATCAATGGCTGTAATTGTGATATTGGTAATCACAATTGGCTTTAGCACAGGGAATAGAATCTTCATGGACATGGTCCAAAAGTTACAACCGTCAATTAACGCAGCCTCATCAAGTTCCTTTGGTACTCCTTTTACAAAGCTACAAAATGTCATAATTGTAAATGGAAGTCTAAGAGAAATAAAAATCAAGATTACAGCTGTAAAACTTCCATAAATATCCAATCCTCGTAACAAGAAGAATAAGGATGCAATCTGCAAAGTCAAGGTTAAACCAAA
>CAYJKD010000245.1:0-3961 GCA_964370595.1 uncultured Lachnospiraceae bacterium | reverse complement strand
TTTCAACAAATATAAAAACTAAACGTTATTTAGAAAAAATGTGATATTTTGAAAAAAGCATTAGTTATAGGAATAGATGATTACCCTGGTGCTCCACTTAATGGTTGTGGGAATGATGCGAGCTCATTAGTTGAATTATTGAGAACAGTTGTTAAAATATTCGAATCTAGACATGCATTATTTATTGATGCAAATCTGCCTATCCCAATTGTCATACTTAAAAAAATTGTCTAGAAAAGTGTTGACAATCCAGGCTTTCTCTAAGATGTTTGATAATCGTATTGCAAAAAATTATCAAACACCTTATGAGCAGCTCTTTTAATAGATTCTGGTTCTTTATGTCTGCCTATTGAGATAAGCTTTATATCAAGACAATAGTAAATTATATTATCTTTTTATCATAAAGTCTTGCTGCATTCAGCACAACTAACACCGAACCAGCGTTGTGAACTAAAGCTCCTGTTGCAGGATTTAAGAGTCCCATAACCGATAAAATAATCGCAGCAAAGTTAATTGCCATTGACATTGTAATATTAAACTTGATTGAAAATATCGTTGCATTTGATAACTTTTTGATATACGAAATCTTTGAAATATCATCGCCCATAATAGCAATATCAGCAGCATCTATCGCAATATCACTGCCCATTGTACCCATGGCAATTCCTACGTTTGCAGTTTTAAGTGCTGGTGCATCATTCACACCATCACCAACCATACAGACATCTTTTCCGCTTTTCATAAGTTCACTTACTGCTGAAACTTTGCCCTCAGGAAGAAGGGAAGATTTAACCTCTGTTATTCCAACTTTATTTGCTATAAACGTAGCACTTTTTTTGTTGTCACCTGTGAGTAGTACAGTTTGGTCAATTCCTGCAGATTTGAGATTTGAGATAGCTGTTTTTGAAGTATCTTTTATCTCATCCGAAAGTCCGATAACTCCGATGATTTTTTCTGAAGTTGCTACTATGATTACAGCCTTACCTTGCTCTCTTAAAGCAGAAACAACATCGGTCACCTCTTTTTCAATGATAAGTTTTGCATTGTCTTCTATGAGTTTTTCATTTCCGCAAAAAGTCATGATTCCATCTACAGTTCCTACAACACCTTTTCCAACTGACATAGTAAAATACTTTAAGTCCACAAATTTAACCTTATTTGCTTTAGCGTAATTTACGACAGCCTTTCCAATCGGATGCTCTGAACGGCTTTCAACGGTTCCTGCAAGGGTTAAAAGCATATTTTCATCATAGTCAAATGTTTTTATATCGCTTATTGCAAGTTTTCCATGTGTTAGAGTTCCCGTTTTGTCAAAACAGACAGTGCTAACAGTACCCATGCGTTCTAAAGCTTCTCCAGATTTAATAAGAACACCGTTTTTTGTTGCTTGACCGATAGCTGCCATAATGGAAGTTGGGGTAGCCAAAGCTAACGCGCAAGGACAAAAAACAACTAAAATAGTCACGGCACGAATCAGCGCATCATCAGGTCTGTCTAAAGCAAAAGCAAAAATCAGATATGTGACAATAGAAATTACACAAGCTAAGGGAACAAGATATCCAGCCCATTTATCAACAATTTTCTGTGTTGGTGCTTTTTGGTTATCAGCATCTTCAACAAGGTTAATCATTTTTTGTAGTGATGAATTTGCAAAAGATTTTGTGACTTTAACATCAACCGACCCGAAGCGATTTATCGTACCTGTAAATACCTCATCATCAACAGATTTATCTACAGGCAAACTTTCACCTGTCATAATACTTTGGTCAACCGTTGTATCGCCAAGGATAATGATACCATCAGCTGGAAAACTCTCACCTGGTAGAACTCGGATTATATCATTTTGCTTGATATCTTTTGCTTCAACCATTTTTTCACTATTTCCTGTGATGACTCTCCCTTGCGAAGGAACAAGATTTAAAAGCATTTCAATTCCTTTTTTCGCTTTCTCAACGGTTCGATCTTCCAAAAGCTCACCAATAGCCATAATAAATGCAACTTCACCAGCTGCAAATATATCGCCAATGTAAACAGCAGCAATCATTGCAATTGTGATTAAAAGAGGAGAAGTGATTCGTTTGTCTAACGTATTTACAATTGCAAGATATGCAAGAGGAATACCCGAAATAATAAGGGATACCCATGCAGGGTTTATTGGAAATTCAAAAGGTATATTCATTAGAGGTAAGATATACTCTGTTATAAAACTTGCAAGCAAAAATACACCTGAAATCCAAAGCATTGGAATAGAGTTAAGTTTCATTATTTGATTTTTCATGAGCATATCCCTTCTTAAATTGTTTTAGAAAACTGATTAAGTGCTGAAATAAGTTTCTTTATTGTTTCTTCTTCTTCTCCACTATTGATACCATCAAGAACACAGTGGTGCATATGTCCTTCGAGAATAAGTTGCCCAGTTTTGTGTAGTGCAGATTTGATGGCACCAATCTGAATTAGTATATCCTCACAAGGCTTATCTTCATTAACCATTTTGGTAATGCCACGTACTTGTCCCTCAATTCTTTTAAGACGCTTATTTATAGCATCTACATCCATACATTGTTTCATATAAAATCCTCCTATACTATATACCCGTATGGGGTATGTGGATATTATATGTATTTACCGATATTTTGTCAAGTGCATTGAAACAAAAAAACAGACTCAATTTCAAGTCTGTTTCATTTCATTATTTCAATCTTCCTTTTTGAGGACTAAGTATATAAGTCTTTTCTAGCTTTTTTTCTTTTAACAGTGGGAAGGTAAGTGTGAACACAACACATAAAATAATCATAACGAGACCAATCCCAACCCGATCGGCAACCAATCCGAGTATTGGTGCAAAGACCATCAAAAATAGCGACTTCAATTGTGCCGAAGCACTAATAACAGTAGCTCTAGTTGACTTGTCTATATTGTTATCTATTTCGTCAACAAATATTGGTTTACGAATACTATGTAAAATGTAAATCAAAACATAAATTATACATACAGCAATGTATTGTGTTGAAAAGATTGCAAGTAGACCACATGAAATAGCATAAGCGATATGTATTAAGGACAAGCAAGCGAAACTCGTTCTTTTTGCTTTTAGTAGGTATGCTTTTTTAGAGAAGTAGGAACCAAACAGATTAAGAGCAGCATAAACCAATCCCAAAATAATCTTTAAATTATCATCAGCAGACAAAGAAGTAATGACTGAAATAGGTTGAAATAAGTCTTTTACATAAGAAAAACCTGCTTCGGCAATGCCTTCTTCAATTAGAATATTTCTTAATTTTTTGTTTATACAAAAACTTTCAATAACACCTTTTACCATCTCTTTAAATGAACTATTGTGCTTTTTATCAGAGGTGTCCAAAAATTTTGGATAGCTCATGATTAGAAATAAATCTAAAATATACGGTACAATAGAGAATAGAAAGATATAGCGGTCAGATGGTGCATTAAGTATTAAAATGATTCCTAGTAAACTGCTTATTGCGCTTCCAATTAGTGAAAATGAGCGAGTTCTTCCATATACAAAAGCCTTTTCGTGGTGCCAGTTTTTTGAGTCTAAGTACGTATAAATCATAGCTTTGTGAGTTCCTGATCTAAAAGCTTCTCCTAATCCATAGAATATCATTCCCAATGCTGCAAAGGGAAAGGTATTAGTGAAAAAGAATAGGACAAATGCAATGATATAAAATCCAAAACAAAAATACATTTCTTTTTTTCTACCAAAATAATCCGCTATAAAACCCGATGGTATCTCAAATACGTTTACAATTATTTCTCTAATTGCTATTAACAGTCCGATTTGAAAGAGATTAATATTATTTTCCATTAAATATATTATAAGATATGGTTCGAAAAATTTCAGATTCTTTAGAAAACCGTATGCACAGAATTTTTTTATCTGAAAATCTTTCATGATATCTTTTAACACATCCTTACTCATAATTCACCTGTCAATTCCTTG
>CAYJKD010000244.1:0-3975 GCA_964370595.1 uncultured Lachnospiraceae bacterium | reverse complement strand
TCTAGCATCGATAGATAACTTATGCAATTACTAACACCCGAAACTCAAAAAATACAACATAAAATCGGGTTTTTGAAGGAAATACAAGCAAAAACCGTTATAAATTTGATTTCAATATAACATTATAGGGTGCAAATTGCTTTACTCCTTTAAGAATGGTATGCCTACGTGGTTACATTTACTTCATGACTATTTTCATAAAACAAAAAAACCACTGCAAATGAAGAATACCATTTACAGTAGCTTTTCATTAAATATTGTCTTAATCGTTTATTATCATTATCTTCCTTCACTTAGATATAAACTTCCTCTGGCGTCTGCTCATCTGTAATATAATCTGGATGAACTTGATGAGCATAATACCTTCCTTCTTCACGAGCTTTTTTAATATCAAGTAAGGACTGGCCACACCACTCTGCCGCTTTTGCAACAATTGCTTCTTCGTCTAGATGCACAAACTCGCCTGCTTTACGAACAAACTCGCCATTGATAACACTTTCTGATGTATCTATGCCAACTGCATTACGGGTAAAGAAAAAATGCAGTAACATTGGGTCAAGATCAATAAGAACTGGTGTCATTGGTAGCAGATTTGATGCTCGTGAAAAGTCAAATGTAATAATATCTGCTCGTTTCCCAGGAACCAATGAACCGATGAGGTGGTCAAGTTGATACGCTTTTGCACCACCCATAGTTGCACAGTGGAACGGAGCTTCATAAGGGATTTTTGTTAGTTCTCTTGGTTGAACATTGTGTATACACCCCATAAGTTTCATCCCTGCAAGAACACTTAATGAACCATAGTCGCTTCCAACGCCAACTGTCAATCCTGCTTCAAGCATCTTAGGAACATATGCACAAAAACCACTATTAGCTGCATTAATGTCTGGATTGTGGCTAATCGATGCACCAATACGCGCAAGCGCTTCGATTTGATCTCCATTTAGGCAAGAACCATGGAACAAAGCAGAGTCTTTATCCAAAATCCCTAATTTTTCATAGTGGGCAAAAGCTCCACCGTCATTGACCCAAGCAGCTTCTGCTTTTTCAACTGTACTTGCAAATTCCCAGAAATGAGTAACGAAATTAGTTTTATATTGCTTAGACATTGCATGTGCTTCTTTCAAAAAAGCATCGGTTGTGTCATACAAATCATGGCAGTGAACAACAACTTTCATATTTTCTTCTGGTTTATGATAATTCTTTAAGCAGTATTCTGTCGAATCAAGGGCACGTTGCCAACTTAAATTATCATTATGTAACCGAACACCAGTTTGCATTTGTGGTGCAAGAATACCGCGAACTTTACTATCCCGCATTGCTTCAAAAGCAACATCTGGCAAAATGGTACAGTTTGAAACCGTTGTGGCACCATGTTTAATCGCATTGACTAATGATGCAGTACTTATATCATACATACTCTGATCGGTATGCCAACCATAAGGACCATGTATCGTTGTCATCATTAGCTCCAAAATTTGCCCATAATCAAATTTAAATGCTCGGCAAAGGTTCATATGGGTATTGCACAAGTGATTATGCGCATCAACAAAACCAGGCATAACAATTTTATTACTACAATCTATAATCTCAGCATCTGGTGCTAATGCTTTTACTGTATCAAAGGTATCAACAGCACGAATTTCTTTCCCTTCAACAAGCAATGATTTGCCTGTTGAGATTTCTGTAGCACTTTGAAATAAAAATTTACAATTTTTAAAGATAATATGCTTCATAATTTACCCCTCCCTTATTGAACTTGTGCTGTTCTCTCAAGCACATCAACGTCTTCCGTTTTTGAATGTTGGGTAAGTATGCTCACAACAAATACTGTTACAGCACTAACTATCATGCCAACAATTACCATGTCTAATCCAAGTGGATTACCTAGTAATTCCCATATAAAGCTAACAACAATTGCTGCTGTCATAGAAGCAACAATACCTGCTTTTGTGGTGCGCTTCCAACCAAAATTTTCAATGCAATATTTCTACTCTCTAAAGTTGTACAACCATTTTTACCAAAAATAAAAGTCAAACATTTTTTTCTTTATACATTACATACAAATAAAAAGCTTTCCCTCTTACATCACTTAAATAGAATAACGAAAGCAGCAGATATCAAAAGTTACAATGATTATATTCTTGAATCAATCATAATTTCATGCTACAATGAATGCATATTTAAAAAGATTGGAGTTGAAAAAATGATTAATTTTTCTTGCTAAGTTATTTGGTATAACATAAACTTGAGTGGTTATCGCACCACTTAGTTTTGTTGTGCCCATGCAAGAAAAAATCATTTTTAACTTCTAAAAATAAAGGGGCGTTATATCCCTCTATATTTTATGGGTTGTAAGAGATTATTTCTTGCGACCCATTTTTTATAGGAGGACAACAAATGTCGCAAATTTTAATTTCAGATTTAAGTTTCAGTTATGAAAATAGTGCCGATATGGTGTTTGAACATGTAACATTTAATTTAGATACTGATTGGAAACTTGGCTTTACAGGTAGAAATGGACGTGGGAAAACTACCTTTTTAAAACTTTTGTTAGGGGAATACAAATATAAAGGGGTAATTTCTAAAAAAGTTGAAATGCTCTACTTTCCATACACGGTAACCTGTCAAACAAAGCTTACATTAGAGCTACTTGAAGAGATTGCACCAACCGTAGAGCATTGGATGATTCGGAGAGAACTCTCCTATTTAGATTCGACTGAAGATATTTTGTATCGCCCATACGATACCTTATCTTTTGGGGAGCAAACAAAAGTCTTACTAGCAATTCTATTTTTAAAAGAAAATAGTTTTCTACTTATCGATGAGCCAACCAATCATTTAGATGTACTTGGAAGGCAAGTGCTCACAAAGTACTTGAAGCGTAAAAAAGGATTTATTTTAGTTTCTCATGATCGAAAATTACTAGATGAAACTACCGATCATACCCTATCTATTAACAAAACAAATATAGAAATACAAAAAGGTAATTTTTCCTCTTGGTTTGCCAATAAGGATCGACAAGATCGTTTTGAAATTATGCAAAACGAAAAACACAAAAGAGAAATTAAGCGTCTTGAAGCATCTGCAAAGGCAACAAAGAAATGGTCTGATTTGACAGAAGCAAGCAAATTTGGTGGCGAATCTTGTGACCGAGGATATATTGGACATAAGGCTGCAAAAATGATGAAGCGTTCAAAATCCATGGAAAAGCGTGTTCATAAAAATATAGAGGAAAAGAAAAAACTATTAAAAAATATAGAACGCGCAGAAGGATTAGAGATTATTTCTAATGATACCACTCATGAAGAAATCATAAAGTTTGTGGATGTTACAGCTTATTACGATAAAACTCCAGTTATTGAACAGATTAGTTTCGCTATTCAAAAAGGCGAAAAAATCGGATTACTCGGAGCTAATGGTAGTGGTAAATCAACTATTTTAAAATTGATCGTAGGGGAGGATATTTCCTATACGGGACAAATTGAACGAGAGAATTGCATTACCATTTCCTATGTTTCTCAGGATACAAGTATGCTTAAAGGAACGCTTCGAGATTATGCAAGTGCTTGTTCAATTGATGAAACTCTATTTAAATCAATTTTGATAAAATTAGATTTTAGTCGTTCCCAATTTGATAAGGAAATGCAGTATTATAGTGCAGGGCAAAAGAAAAAAGTGCTTATTGCGAAATCACTTTCACAAAAAGCTGATTTATATATTTGGGATGAACCTCTGAACTATATTGATGTTTTATCACGTATGCAAATTGAGCAACTGATAGCATCAAGTGATATGACGTTACTATTTGTTGAGCACGATGCCATGTTTTGCGATAACGTCGCAGATGTAATTATTTCACTTCAGTAATAAGCATATAACATTTTCTTATTCTCATAGAAAAACAAACCCCCAACACGAATGTAAATTATATCTACATTGTGTTGGGGTTTTATCATTACCTTCACATTACTT
>CAYJKD010000243.1:1085-3980 GCA_964370595.1 uncultured Lachnospiraceae bacterium | reverse complement strand
ACTATTGTAGTTACTGATCGAAAAGGAAAACTTGTTAAGTCTTTTGGTTATTTAGAAGATATTAATGAAGAAGTAAGAAAAACAGAGATTTTGCAAAAACGTTCTGAAATTGATTCTCTTACAGGTCTTTATAATAAAAATGCTACAGAACTTTTAATTATTAACGAACTATCAATCCAAACCCCTCATACTTCTGCACTCTTAATTGTGGATTTAGATAATTTCAAATCAATTAATGATACCTTTGGTCATCACTATGGAGATCAAGTGTTAAAAGAATTATCGTCTAGATTAAAGAATTTATTCCGATCAGAAGATATTGTAGGAAGAATTGGCGGCGATGAATTTTTTGTATATATGAAACATATTGATAATGAAAACATACTTAAATTTAAAGCAAAAGATATTTGTAATATTTTTAACAAAAGCTATACGAAAGATTCTGTTACAATTAAAACTTCAGCTAGCATTGGAATTGCTTTAGCTCCTATTCATGGAAATGATTTTGAAACGTTGTATGAATCTGCTGATAAAGCATTATATATAGTAAAGAATAATGGAAAGAACGGTTTTGAAATTTTTAATTCATAAAATAAAAATGATGTGAGCAATTTTGTGCTCACATCATTTTTATTTGAGATTTTAATTTTTTATTTAATTATATCCTAAAGCTTGCTCTAAAGCTTCCTTCTCTTCACTGCCAAGTAAAACTTCTGTTTGTCCTCTATCCACTTCTTTCATATATAAATAGCAACCTTCTCTACTGTGAACAGAGTTTATTATAAATCCTGAATTTGTATAATCTAGCATAGCATATGCAAAGCTCAAGTTACCACCCATACCTTTAAAAGCATTATATTTCACCATACCAAATTTTTGGAACGAAGAACGAATCAGCTTATTTGTTCCTCGAATACTCTCTTTATTTTCGCGATCTTCTGCTTGAAGTAAATAAATTGCTTCCATTTGTTGAACAATTAAATCTTCTAAGCTCTCTGCATCTTTTCCCCGCATAAAATAATCATATTTACGATATAATTTGTTGATTTTTAATACACATATAGTGATAATGACGATTAATATTACCGTTAAAACAAGCAATCCTATTACTAGATAATTTATCACATTTGAATTCATGGTAAATTCTCCGTTTCTACCTATTTGATTGATTCTAGCATTTCAACAATTCTTTCTAATTCTTTATCAGAATAATATTCAATTTCAATTCTACCTTTATTTCTATCTTTCTGATTAATACTAACTTTTGTACCCATTGCTATTTTCATTCGTTCTTCTAACTCTTGAAAAATAATCTCTAATGCTCGATCTTTTTCCTTCGGTTCTTTTTTTACATTTGGTTTTTCTAAATTTTTAACTATTTTTTCTACTTCTCTAACACTAAGTTGCTGACTTATTATTCTTTGTGCTAACTCTTGCTGCATATCAGAATTTTCAACAGATAATATTGCTCGAGCATGTCCCATACTTATTTCTTGTTTTATTAACAATTCTTGTACATAGTTATCTAATTTCAATAACCGTAAACTATTTGTAATTGCACTTCTACTTTTTGAGACTCTTTGAGCAATCTCATCTTGCTTCAAACTATATTTTTCAATTAGCTCCTGATATGCTAACGCTTCTTCTAACGGATTTAAATCTGTTCTTTGGATATTTTCAATAAGTGCTATTTCCATTGCCATTTGATCTGAATACTCTTTTACAACAATTGGAATTTCCTTTAATCCAGCTAACTTTGAAGCTCTCCAACGACGTTCACCAGCAATGATTTCATAATAATCATCTTTTTTTTGAACTAATATTGGCTGTAACACTCCATATTGTTTGATAGAATTTGCTAAATCATTTAATGTTTCTTGATCAAATTGTTTTCTTGGCTGATTTTTATTAGGTTCAACTTCTGAAATTTTTACAAATGATTCCATACCTTCTTTTAACTGATTTGGTTTTATTACTTCATCACCGAAAATATTTCCTAACCCTTTCTTCCCTAATCCCTTTTTTACAACCATTTTTATTACTCTCCTCTACTAATAACTTCTGCCGCTAACAACCTATAACTTTCAGCACCTGCTGATCGAGTATCATATAGATTAATTGGTATTCCATGGCTCGGCGCTTCTGCAAGTCTCACATTCCTAGGAATAATTGTATTATAAATTGTTCTATTAAGATTTTCTTTCACACTTTCTACTACTTCTAAAGATAAGTTAGTCCTTGCATCATACATAGTAAATACAATTCCTTCTATTTGTAGTAGTGGATTTATTTTTTTGTTAACAAGATCTATCGTGTGTAAAATTTGATTTAAACCTTCTAGTGCATAATATTCACATTGGATTGGTACAAGTACCGTGTTAGCAGCTGTTAAAGCATTAATTGTTAATAAACTTAATGATGGTGGGCAATCAATAATAATATAATCATACTTTGATTTAATTTCTTCTAAAGCTTGCACCAATACCTTTTCTTTATTATCTGTTTCTAATAAATCAAATTCGGCTCCAGATAGATTAATATCAGATGGTAGAATATCTAAGTTTTCTTGTACTGTTCCTAAAATACAATCTCTAATTTTGCATTCTCCAATCAAAAGTTCATAGACTGTATTTTTCATATTTTCTTTTTCAATTCCTAACCCACTAGTAGCATTTCCTTGTGGATCGAAATCAATTGTCAATACATTCAACCCAGCTTCAGCTAAACATGCTGATAAGTTAATTGCTGTCGTAGTTTTTCCTACTCCACCTTTTTGATTTGCAATTGCAATTATTCTTCCCATTATTTTACCTACTTTTTATTTTCATATAAACTGCTATTAAGCATGTACTAGTATATCATATATTTTAATTCTTTCCTATTATTTTTTACGAA
>CAYJKD010000243.1:344-1075 GCA_964370595.1 uncultured Lachnospiraceae bacterium | reverse complement strand
TTTCCTTAAAATTAATTAGTTGAAATTAAAACAACTTTTGGTAAACTATTTAATTAGTTGCTAGAATTGTTTTTTTATATTATACTAATATAGAAAACAATTATTTATTTTACTATATTTGAGGTAAACCATGGGAATAAAAAATAAATTAATTACGATATCTGTTTTAGCAACAGGGTCAATGCTTTCCATTGCTGCTATTAATAAAATCATTAAACTTAATACAAAAACTCATATCAATCAAGTAAAAATGAAATCTAATATTTATCATTGGAAATTAGGGGATATTCATTATACAAAAACAGGAAGTGGAAAACCTTTATTACTTATACATGATTTACATAACAGTTTCGATTCCGAAGAATGGAATAGCATAATTCCAACTTTAAAAAAATCCTATACTGTTTATACAATTGATTTATTAGGTTGCGGTCAATCCGAAAAACCTAATATTACATATACAAATTATTTATATGTTCAACTTATAAGTGATTTTATCCGAAATATTATCGGACGATCAACAAATATTATAGTTTCACATAATTCTGTTCCAATTCCACTTATGACTTGTGTACAAGAACCTAATTTAATAAATCAAATGATTTTGATAAATCCTCCTGAATTAAATACATTAAAAAAAATTCCTGGAAAATATTCAAAACTTTTGCGAACAATTTTAGAGTTGCCATTACTAGGTACATTTTTATACCATATTGCAATGAGCAAAAAAG
>CAYJKD010000243.1:0-320 GCA_964370595.1 uncultured Lachnospiraceae bacterium | reverse complement strand
TCCTTGCTAATAATAAATATTTAGATCAGTTATACTATTCATCACATATCGGATTATCACCTAAATCATTATATGCTAGCATACGTTGTAATTACACCAATCAAAATATCACTTCTGCATTAAAGAAAATTGATCATAGTATAATTATTATATATGGCAGTGATTATTTGAAGCATCATCCATTCATTAGTGAATACACATCCTTCAATCATGCAGTTGAATTTGATAAAATATTATTTACAAAACAATATCCACAGATTGAAGATCCAGAAAGTTTAATTAAGCTTATATATATGTATTTTAATTAAAAAATAATTAAT
>CAYJKD010000242.1:721-3999 GCA_964370595.1 uncultured Lachnospiraceae bacterium | reverse complement strand
TTATGTTACAAACTTACTTTCAGAAATGTGTACTTCTAATCCAGAAATTCATAAAGCATTAGTGGCTAAAGTAAAACTTGACGAAGCAGAAATCAGCAATTGGCAAACAGTGATTGAAAAGATGTATCTTCCAAAAGCGACAAAAGATGGTATTTTAGAGCAATTTGAAGGATATTTTGATTTGGTAGATGTAATTATTGATGAGTATGATGAGAATGATTGGCCAATTCGTCCACAAATCTTAAAACAAATGAGAGCATCAAAAACTACAATTAATAAGCAAGCTGATGTAGTAATGCTTATGAAGTTAATGGGTGAAGAATTTGATATGGAAACACAAATCATTAACTATAATTACTATGAAAAACGTGTACTTCATGGATCTTCACTGAGTCCAAGCGTATATTCGGTAATGGGACTTCGTGTGGGGGATACAAGTAAAGCATATCGGTACTTAAAACGAGCAGCATTCATTGACTTAATTGATTTACAAAAGAATACAAGAGAAGGAATTCATGCAGCAAACGCAGGTGGGGTATGGCAAACAGTTGTATATGGTTTTGCAGGTGTTGACGTTCTTGAAAATGGAACATTAAGCATCAAACCACAATTACCTGAAGAGTGGGGTGGGTTATCGTTTAAAATTCATGTTCGTGATGGATGGTATGGAATTGAAATTGATAAGGATAATCAAGTGAAAGTAACATTGTTAGAAGGAACTAGTGGAAAAGTAATTGTTTCTGGGATAGAGATTGAGGTATAAAAAATGAATTTTAATGCAGTGATATTTGACTTAGATGGAGTGATCTGCCATACAGATGAATACCATTATGAAGCATGGAAAATGGTTGCAGATGAGTTGGGGATTTATTTTGATAAGGAAATTAACAATAGACTTCGTGGTGTAAGCAGAATGGAGAGTTTTGATATTGTTTTAGAGCGTTATGATGGCACATTAACAGAAGAACAAAAGATAGAGTATACGACAAAGAAAAATGATATTTACAAAAAATTACTTGAGAAAATGTCTCCAGCTGATTTATCAGAAGAGGTAAAAGACACTTTAGAAACATTAAAGAGAAAAGGCATAAAATTAGCGATTGGCTCTTCAAGTAAAAATGCAAAATTCATATTAGAGAGACTGGGAATTCCAACATTCTTCGATGCAATTTCAGATGGAAGTAATATTACAAACTCAAAGCCAGATCCTGAAGTATTTATAATGGCGGCAGAAATGATAAATGAAGAGAATAAAAATTGTTTGGTAGTTGAGGATGCAGTAGCTGGATTGCAAGCTGCAATTGCTGGAGGAATGAAGGTGGCAGCGATTGGAGATGCGACAACCTCTGATTTAGCGGATTTTAAATTGAATGGGTTTTCAGATTTAATAAATATAATTAAGTAAGGAAAATTTGTGAATGGAAAGAATAAAAAAACGTTGGGAAGATGAAACGTTATTACAAATTGGTAGACGTGAGACACGAGCTAATTTCGAGAGCTTATCAGAGCAACAAAGTTTGAATGGTAATTGGAGATTTTTGTTTTTAGATGCACCAGAATATGCGCCATCTAACTTTGAAAAAACTAAATATAATGATAGTCAGTGGGATAATATTACAGTTCCAAGTTGTTGGCAAATGCAAGGATATGGGAAAATGCATTATACAGATGTATGGTATTTATTTCCTATCAATCCGCCGTATGTTGCATCTAAAAATCCAACAGGAATATACAGAAAGACATTTCACTTAGATAAAAATTGGATGAAGAATAATACGATTTTACGATTTGACGGAGTGAATAGTGCTTACGATTTATGGATTAATGGAACACATTGCGGATACAGCAAGGTAAGTAGATTACATAGCGAATTTGATATTAGTGAATATGTAGTAGAAGGAGAAAATCAGATTACAGTTCGCGTATATCAGTGGAGTGATGGAACTTATTTAGAGTGCCAAGATATGTGGTGGTTTAGTGGTATTTTTAGAGATGTAACATTGTTCAATGAAAATAAAGAAGCGATTAAAAACCTAAAAGTAAATGGCGACTTAGAAGATGGATATGTAAATGGATTGCTTCATGTTGATGTAGAAGCTTCTGTAGAAATAGGCGAACTTGTGTATACCTTATTAGACCAAGACGAAATTGTATTATCTGGTTCAGGAGATATAGAAAATAGCGTCTTCAGATGCACAGCAAAATTACCTCAAGCAAAAACATGGACAGCTGAGACTCCTAACTTGTATACATTAGAAGTAAAGCTAATTGTAAATGAGAAAATTACTGATTCTGTAAAGACATCTGTAGGGTTTAGAAAAGTAGAAATTAAAGATGGAAACTTCACAGTGAATGGTGTACCTATCATGATTCAAGGAGTCAATATGCACGACTTCAGTCCAACTACAGGAAATACGGTGGATCCAAAAGTGATTGAAGAAGATATTATCATGATGAAACAACATAATATCAATGCGATTCGTTGTGCGCACTATCCAAAGATGAACTATTTTTATGAATTGTGTAATGTGTATGGAATGTATGTAATCGATGAAGCGGATTTAGAAACTCATGGATTTGAATGGGCAGAGTGCTATACTTGGTTAAATAATGAACCTTCTTGGAAAGAAGCATATGTAGATCGTAGTATACGTATGGTAAAATCGCACTACAACCATCCATGTATTATTATGTGGTCTATGGGAAATGAAGCAGAGCGAGGAGATAATTTTGTTGCAACATATAATAGTATCAAAGCACTTGACCCATCAAGACTTGTGCATTATGAAGGAGACCGTGATGCAAATACATCGGATGTGTATTCGACTATGTACTCGAATCTGGTACGTTTAGCAGAAATTGGTGAAGGGAACGATGCTCACGGAAAACCACATGTGATTTGTGAATATGCTCATGCAATGGGGAATGGTCCTGGTAACTTAGAAGAATATCAAGAAATCTTTCGTAAATATAAGAGACTACAAGGTGGATTTATTTGGGAATGGTATGATCATGGAATTGAAACAGTAGATAAGAATGGAAATACTACTTATTATTATGGTGGAGATTATGGTGATAAGCCAAATAACTCTAATTTCTGTATGGATGGATTAATCACACCTTGGAGAGAGGCATCGGCAGGATTAAAAACTTACAAGGAAATTATTGCACCAGTAAAAATCAAAGTGGTAGATGTGGAAAATGGACATTTCTTAATTGAAAATTTATATGACTTTAGAGATTTAAGCCATTTAAAACTTTCTTATACCATTACACAT
>CAYJKD010000242.1:0-679 GCA_964370595.1 uncultured Lachnospiraceae bacterium | reverse complement strand
AATGGTATTTGTGATGCATCAGGTGAAATTACAGAATTGTATGTAAATGCAATGAGGCAAAGCGTAATCCTTCTTCCAATTCAATTAGAAGCTTGTGCAGAAAATGCAGATTACTATTTGAATGTTTCTTTCCATTTAAAGGAAGATACAAAATATGCAGAAACGGGTCATCAAATCTCTATGACACAGTTCTTGTTAAAAGAAGAGCAAGCTGTAGAGAATGAAATTTCACTGTTAGAAGTTGATACCCTAGAGATTAATAATGAGGGTCATGAACTTAAAGTAAGCGGAGCACATGTAGAAGTCATATTCGATAAAGTAACAGGAAAGATTAATCAATATTTTGTAGACGGAGTATCTTATCTAGAAGATGGTATTCAGTTGAATACAAGACGTGCTGATATCGATAATGACATGTATAAAATTCAAGATTGGAATGGGAAATACTTTTTGTTTTCATCAGATGAACAATTGGAACACATGGAAGCTTGCAAAGAAAATGGTGCTGTTAAAGTAATGGTACAGACACATTTCTCATACTTAAGCCAAACATTTGGATTCAAGTGTAACTATACCTATACAATACATGCATCAGGTGAAATGAAAATGGATCTTGAGTGCGTAGGATTCAAGTATAGTACATTTGTACCAGAATTTATTCCAAGAATTGGTATTGAAT
>CAYJKD010000241.1:399-4032 GCA_964370595.1 uncultured Lachnospiraceae bacterium | reverse complement strand
CAAGTTTGTATAACTTGATTGCAAGTTTGTATAACTTGATTGCAAGTTTGTATAATTTGATTGCAAGTCTGTATAACTTGACTGCAAGTTTGTATATCTTGATTGCAAATCTGTATAACTTTTAAAGTTTTGTATAGCAACATCAATATGTTCTTTTGATTTAATGATATAGATACTTTGAATAATAGGGAATAATGTTAATATTTCATCTTCAGTAAGTTCAATATCATCAAATACATCATATAGTTTTAAAAGAAATACTTTTTTATCACTCTCAGCAAACCGTGAATATATATTAGCATCGGTTAAGCGATTTATAACTTTTAATAAATAACTTCTTTTACTATAAAGAGTTTCTTTACTTCTAATAAAATTAATAATATTTTCTAAAATAATTGGTAAATCTAACCTTGAAGTATTTGAAGATGCCATTATAGAATCACCTCTTTGACGATACTGATAGTTTGTACTTATATCTGTAACATAAGTAACATTTACAACAGAATTATATTTCCACCAAAACTCTTCATCTTCATGTTTTAAATGTTCTGGAAAAAATATTTGATTATCAATAATATCTTTTAGCTTAAATACTTTTCCGCAAGCTGTTGTCGCTATAAAAGGAAAGGCTCTCTTTTCATTAGGAATATCAAAATATGGAGAATGCCACTTTTTTTCTTCAGTAAAATTCATTACAGAAAAAATAGCTAAATTAGCACTTGGATTATTTTTTAATGAGATCATCAAGTTTTCTATACAATTTAATTCCAAGTAATCATCACTATCTAAAAAAATTATCCAATCAGTTGTTGCATTTAAAATTCCTGTATTCCTTGCACCACCAAGACCTTTATTTTTTTCATGCTTTATATACTTTATTCTATTATCTTTTCTTTCATATTCTAAAATTATTTCTTCACTATTATCTTTAGTGCAATCATTTATAATTATTATTTCTATATCTTTATATGTTTGATTAATTACAGAGTCTAAACATTCTCTAAGATATTTTTCTACATTGTAAACTGGTATAATAATTGATATTAACGGCATATTTTTTTTCCTTAGCTTATTATATATACCCCGAGAACGTTCAACATTATCAATACTCAGCGGAGTAAAGCCATTTTTCTACTTTTGAAAAATTTCTAATTAAATTCCTTCTTTTGCATTACAATCCATTGAGTACTTTTGGTTGGGGTCATCGTACGGATACAACGGTATTTTATCAATTCTATAACCTGGCGGCGTACTTAGTTTTATTTCAAACAAAACTGTGTCATTTTCAAAATTGCTGTCTGATAGGTTAGCACCATCTATTTCTCTAATAACAGCTTCAGGAGAAGCATTACCCCATAACATAAGCAAATTATTATTTATAGTAAAATCTGCATCTGAACGTATTCTGCTATATATATCGATATCACGATATTGTCTAGCTATTGCCCCTGTTTTGGCTTGATTATCAATGCTATACTCTACATATCTTGACCCATTTGCATTGGAATCTTCATCACCTTGATTATCAAACATACCCAAATTTCCATTGGCATGTAAAAACAAAGCATGCTGATTTTTAGGGCCGTCTGTTTCAGCATCACCTGTTAATTTATAACTTTCCAATGCCTTAATATCATGAAATGTATACTCGGGATATGGAACCCCCTCATGCGAAGTATGTAAGTCGTCATCTGCCATCCACCATAAAAGTTTCCATTCAGACCAGTCTACAGCTATAACTGCTTGATTCCGTAAAGAAAAATACATAATATCTGAGTCCTCATCATATACAAGTGAATTTCCATGAGCCCAATCAGTTGCCAAACCCTCCCCATTTTCATAATATATATTATCTTCATCATAAATTATTTTATTTAATAGTTCTATATCGGCATCACGATTATCGTTTGTCTCTACATCCACTATAGATCTAAAAAGTGGCCCGAAGGTATAATCATTAATAAGCTTACCATTAGAGTCCTGTTCAATGACACAATCTTCATCTCCCCATTTTGAAACTGAAAGCCAAACAAAATTCCCATTTTCAAGTTTAATTGTATCGTGATGGGATGTTGCAGTCCCAGTATATTTAAAAATGGTTTTTCCTGTTAAGTCCATTACATGTCCACCTTTATAACCTTTGTATAGGACTATGGAATCATTGTCTATATCATACGCTACCCTTGAAAAGTCATCGACGAAATAGTACCGAATATCTCCCTTCCGATCAAAAGCCAATGTTTCTCTATCATTAGTGTGACTACTTAACCAATACAAGTCTCTATTAAATGCAGCATATTCACCATCAGTTTCAATCGGCAAATTATCTACGGTAACATTTGCAATTGGTAAACCTTCAGGTAAAACACCAGTCTTTACCTTAAAACTCTTGATTACTCCGTTTTCTGTTACCTCTATTGTATTCTCATAATTAGGGTATAGTCCAAAAATGGGAAACTCTTTGCCATATCCAACTTCATAGGTATGTGCAATGTCCATATCAGCAGTTTTACCTTTTACACGAACGGTAACAGGTTCGGTATTCACTGAATCTTTAGTGTAATAAGCAACAAGTGGTATGTCTACATTTGTAGAAAGACTTACTTCTCCCGTAACCGTGTTATTATTTGAAGGCACGTTGTGCCCTTGTGGACACCCTACCAGTAACATTAATGCTAGAATATAAAAAAAACAAATTCCTCTAATATGCATATCTTTCCTCCGTGAGAATAATCCATTACATTCTACAGTAAATATTTGTTTTTTTCAAGTGTACAATTTAAGTTCAATTTAAGTTCAATTTAAGTATATATCATAATGTTATTATAGCACAGTAATGATAAAAATGCTAGATAAAAGCCTCTGCTCTATAATTCTCTCTCTACTAGCTCAAATGCTTCAGCTATAACTGCGTGCATATCGTAATATTTATACTGCCCTAACCTTCCGCCAAAAATAACATTGTCATACTTTTTAGAAAGCTCTACATATTTTTCAAAGAGGGCTTGATTTTCCTCATTATTTACTGGGTAGTAGGGTTCAACTTCTTTTGTCCAAGGCTCTGAATATTCATACGAAATTACAGTTTTTTCCTGTGTGCCAAACTCAAAGTGCTTGTGCTCAATTATTCTAGTGTACGGTGTTTTTGCATCATTATAATTTACAACGGCAACGCCTTGATGATTTTGCTCATTAATGAGTTTTTCTTCAAAGCGTACACTTCGATACTCTAATTCGCCAAAGCAATAATCAAAGTATGAATCAATGGTGCCGGTAAAAACAATTTTTTTAGCTTTTTTTAAAAGCGCTTCTTTTTGTTGCAGAAAATCAACATTTAGTATTACATCAGCACCTTTAAGCATTTTTTCTATTATTTGAGTATAACCGCCAATGGGTATACCTTGGTACTTGTCATTAAAATAATTGTTGTCATAGGTAAAACGAACAGGCAAGCGATTAATAATAGATTCAGGAAGTTCTGTGCATGGTCTTCCCCATTGCTTTTCGGTATACCCTTTTATAAGCTTTTCATAAATATCTGTTCCAACTAATGAAATCGCCTTTTCTTCTAAGTTTTTTGGATTTGTTATACAGCTTTGCGCTACTTTCTCGGCAATTTTTTCTCGAGCTTGT
>CAYJKD010000241.1:0-389 GCA_964370595.1 uncultured Lachnospiraceae bacterium | reverse complement strand
GTTCAGGTGTAATAACTCCCCACATTGTATTAAAGGTATTCATATTAAACGGGAGATTATATATTTCCCCATTATAGTTTGCTATAGGCGAGTTAATATAATTATTAAACTCAGCAAAACCATTTACATAATTCCACACTTCTTTATTTGAAGTATGAAAAATATGAGCACCATATTTGTGTACGTGTATGCCTTCTTTTTCTTCTGTGTAAATGTTCCCACCAATGTGATTACGTTTTTCAACAACAAGACATTTTTTTCCATTCTTTGTCATGTGCTCTGCAAAAGTTGCTCCAAAAAGCCCTGAGCCTACTATTAAATAATCATATTCCATAAAGCAATTATATGGTATATAAAACTTTAAGTCAATAAAGCTTTATTGACTATTA
>CAYJKD010000240.1:0-4039 GCA_964370595.1 uncultured Lachnospiraceae bacterium | reverse complement strand
AAGCATAAATTAGAGCATTTTTACTTCATGGGCGGTATACACCCTTCTAAAAATATCTCTCAGTTCTGTTAAATCTGCGTTTTTTATGCTTGTGTCGCGTGATTTTTTATATTGAGCATATCTTTCTCCAGAATATTTTTCTTTTAAAGCTTCTGATCCTTTTTGTGTCAATTCTTTTCTATTGGTTATGCCAAAGCTCTTTGATTTTGCATGGAAAATATAAACATTGTCGGCAATTGCAAGTGTGAAACCTGCATCTGTGGCGCGGATACAATAATCAACTTCTTCGCCATAGCCAATTGGAAAATATTCTGCATCCATATAGCCAATTGTATTTATCACTTTTCTATCTATCATAAAGCAAAAACCGTTTAATACGTTGATTTTCGGATGTTTTTTCAATGAAATTCTTTCAACAAGCTCTGCCATTTGCTCTAATGAATAGCCTTCCACAAGCTCATTTATCTCAAACTTCTTTTCTCGTGTGAATACTTTAGGAATGCTTTGATAGCCGCCAGCATTCGATAATGGGCCAACAATGCCAATAGATTTATCAGATTTAAAGCAATCTAACATTTTTTGTATCCAGCCTGATGTAACAAGCGTATCGCTATTTAAAAGAACAATATATTGACCTTTTGAAGCTTCTAGGCCTGCATTCACATTTTTAGTGTAACCGATGTTTTCTTGTTGTTCAATAAGAGTGCAATAGTCTTTACTTTTACAAAATTCTTGTAGCCAAAGGCTCGTTTCACTATCAGAACAGTCATTGGCAATAATTATATGAACTTCGTACTCGTCCCTATATTGCATAATAGAAGATAAGCAGGCCTTCACATGGTGTAGCGCATTGTAGACAGGAATAACAATATCAACAGAAGCTTTTTGCTCAAAGTTTTTTATGGTGTCAGGTACTATATATTTTTCAAGCTCAGCTATGCCTTGATTGCAATGGTAGCATTTTTGAGAATCTAGTTTGAATTGGGTAGTAATTCTATCGAATAAAATATTTCTTTCTTTGTCTTGCATATTACTTTCTTGCCATACAAAAAAGGTATCATCAGTTTTTATAGCAGGTAAAAAATCCAGATTGTAAGAAAATAAATTTGGTTGGGCAAAGCAAAGAGTTTGAGTTTGAACTGTGTCCATAGTAGAAATAAATTCAATCTCGTATTGACTCAGAAAATCCAAGCTTTCTATAGGTAAATTCTGAAAATCTTTTTGCGCTTGTGGGTAGTGGAAAATGCCCACAGTGTATTTTTTTTCACAGATTTTCTTTATAATATCAAAAAGTTGGGCATTTTTTTCTGAAAAGTCTGCCACAATAACTCTATCATAGACGAAATCTGTGTTTTTCTTGTTTGGGCGAAGCTTTTGATAGGGATTATTGTTGATATCAACAAAGGGGTATTGCTTATGCCAATTTTCAAATAGTTGTGTATAAATCCATCTTGGAGCAGAAATGTTTGTATTGGTGAGCTGAGAGGTTTGCTGGCTTCTTGTTAATGAATTTGAGCTGTTAGAAAAGAAGTAGTAAGGAATTTCACTTTCTACGCAAGGTATCGAATATTGTCCAAATATATGCCTTATCCGCCAAATAAACTCACTGTCAGCGCTAAAGCGCACATCATTCCACTTTGAAACTACTTTAAGAGCAGAACGCCTAAACATAAAAGAAACTGTAGCCATTTTTATAAGACTTGGAGCCGTAAACCAGCCTTGAATAGTCATATTTTCATCAAAATAAATACCTTGTGTATAGTTGCCGACAAAATTCTTATTTTTTATTAAATGCTCTACCTGTATTCTTAAGCGTTCAGGGTGTGACCAATCGTCGCTATCTTGTATGGTTATAAAATCACCGCTTGCCATTTCAAGGGCTATATTTCTTGAAGGATAACAACCTTTATTTAGAGTATTGCGATAAATAATTATCCTTTCGTCTTCTTTGGCTAATTTTTGAATTATTTCAAATGTGCTATCTGTGCTAGCATCGTCAATAATAATATATTCAAGGTTTACCCATGTTTGATCTAGGATGCTTCTTATTGCATTCTCTACACTATCCTCTCTATTATATACTGTTGAAATAACTGTGACTGTGTAAGGAGTGTCTTTTACTTTTTCAAGATGAGGACAATAGATATTATCAAGATTGAATTTTTTTGAGCTATCTTTAAGTGCGAGAGGAAGTGCTTTTTTTGAAGTTAGGACTTCGTTGATATACAAGAGTTGTCTTGACTCTGGTTTTTCTGAATTGTTACTTGCTATATTTTCAATCATTGATGAGAACAAGAGTTTTCCATCATTACTATTTTGTATAAGTGGCGAAAGTTTTTGAAATGCTTTATGCGCGTTTTCAAAGTCATCAATTTGAAGATAGGCAAGTGTTAATGCGAGAAATATTTCATCAGACATATGCTCTTGTGGAATTTGGTTTAAATAATCAAGGGCTTTTTTCGTGTCTTGTATAGCATTATAATATCTGTAAAGCTCATAATAAATATCACTTTTTTGCTCGGCTGTACTCTTACCTGAATCTTCTAAAAAATTCTCAATTTTTTGCATGGCATACATAGAAAATCCAGCCCATAGTGCGTGTAAAGCGTGTTTTACAATTGCGGGAAACTCTTTCTTAATAAATGAAAGCTCATAGATTTTATTTGCTGATATAGGTGCTTTTTGTTCTTTTTTGATCAGAGCTTGAAGCCTTGATTTATTTACATTTATAATATTTGCAATATCAGGGCAATTGAGTTGAAAATAGGCATAGGCTTGCAAGGCCGCGGTAAAGTCTTTTGCTTTTACAAGCTCTTCAGCTTTTTTTATATAAGAAAATTCTGACATATTTCTTTTCTCTTTATCGACTATGCTATTTTGCTCATGGATTAAATATATTCTTGCTTCAGGAAATCAAATTTATTTTTTTCGCTTTCTGTCATGCGAGTCTGCGATGGTAATAACTCTAAAAGAGCCTTTGCTTTTGAATATTCTTGATTATCTATAAGGCGTAAAATCCACCATTTCAAGCGGTAATCGCGTGGGTCTGTTTTATAGGCGCACTCGGCAAAATACGCACAATCTTCTTTACTGCTTTTTTGGATATGCTTTGCAAGAGTAGTATAAGCATCAGCTTGTATGACTGAATTCACATTTGCGGATTTCAGCATTCTTTCCACCGCCTCTCTATTTCCCTTTGTATATGCATCAAGGACGAGTGTATATTTTTTTCCACCTAAACTTGCTGGCGGTGTTGATTTTATAAAAAAAAGTAAAGTGGGTAATAGTTTAAATGGAGCTGTGATGAATGAATGCCCCAGTTTAAGGAGGGAATTACCCATTCGATAAGGTAGAGAATTATAATTTTCTGCCTTCCTTATAGATTTATATGTATCTATAATAAGGCGGAGTTCTTCATTTTCTTTGTGCAGTTTAGAGCTTGAGCGTCCAAAAATAGTATTTCCATTTTGGCTTTGCAAGTCTTGCAAGGTGTTATAGTATGCTTCTAATTGCTCTTGTACTTTTAAAAGCTCTGCATAAAGTATGGTATTGTCAGCAAGAAGTTTGTCGATTTGTTCAGTAGCAGAAAGAGCGGATAAATCATTATCTAAAGGGATTTTTACATTGCTTAGAGTTTCATTTTTTTTTGAAAGAACATCTTGCACTGAGTGTGTAGAATTTTCACAAATGTCTTCTTGATGTTTATGTTGATCACAAAAAATAGTGTTCCCACAAATATTACATTTCATCTTATCCCTCTACTCTTAAACTCGACTGGCTCTACACAATAACCTTGTGAAAGGACAATGTCAATGTCGTGAATTAGAGCTTTAATAACTACAAACCTCAGATACCTAATAGCACTAAGGTGTCTGAGGTTGTAAGTTTGTACAAATTATATATTTGACAGCTATCTAGCTATTTCATCATTCTTCTCACCAGCGTTTTTATCCCTACTCTTTTCCTCTTCTTTTGCAATAGCATTATTTGAATCCGCCACAAATTCCTTATAGGCTGTTCTATCTTTTTCTTGCAAGCG
>CAYJKD010000239.1:0-4075 GCA_964370595.1 uncultured Lachnospiraceae bacterium | reverse complement strand
TATTCTCCCTCACCAGTCAAAAGTGGGCGTAGTGTGTAACTATCATCAGCCGTGTCTAAACTTGTATTTGCAAAATCTAAGAATGTGTTCGCTAAATCCGTTAAAGAAACTGGTTTGTTAATTAACGCGCCTTTTTTTGTATTGGGTGCGTACACTACAAGGGGGATGTGGATAGATGGTTTATGTGATACTGTTTTTCCATAACGGCCATAATCTCCTAGCATTTCTCCGTGGTCAGAGGAGAACACAATAATTGTATTGTCAAGTGATGATTTTTCTTCTATAGCTTTAAAAATTCCCCCGATACAGCTATCAATATTTTCAATCATAGCAGCATAATTTTGTCGCACGCTATTATGGTCTACATCGGCATATCGGGTTACTTCTGGTACATTATGAGGCGATGAAAACTCCACATTTTCCCAACGTCTTTGCATTGGCACTGTTACATCGAAGGGAGCGTGTGGTCCTGTGAAGTTTACCTGTAAAAACCATGGTTGATTTTCAGGAAACGACTTTATCATATCCACAGCATTTTGTGTTATCCAGTTGTCGCAATATAGATGTTGTGGTAACTGGGTAATATCTGTTTTTAGCCCTCTGTCTTTAAAGTTGTTAATGTGATATTCTCGCAGTCCATTTTTATCTAGTGCTACCATGTAAGGGTCTTGTGGTGTTTCTGCACCATAGGCTACAGCATCCCCTTTACCAGCATTATCAATGGCATGGGTAAATCCCATTTTATCAAATTCATCTACCCAGCCATCAAGACCCCACCAATGGGTTCTTTTGTGCAAATCAAATTTCCCTACACCACCTACAGAGTACCCCACATTTCTTAAAGCAGAATAAAAAGTTGGCATATCGGGTGGATAGTCAAAGGCATTATTGTACACTTCGCAATTTGCGTATTTTTTTCCATTTGCCAAACAAGCTCTTGCTGGTGCGCATAAAGGGGACGGTGTATAGGCGTTTGTAAAAACTGCCCCTTTATCCATAATATCGCGCAAAATCGGCATTTTAACAGGTGGTCTATCTGTGCCTATAAATTCAAATTCAGCATCTGTATATGGCAACCAATCACCTCTGAACTGGTCGGGTAAGAAAAAAATGATATTAGGGCTTTGGTTTTTCATTATAAAATCCCTCTCGCTTTCAAAATCAATTTATAATTTATATATTCAATTTTATTCTAGCACGTCTATAGAATCAATAATTAAATTTACATATTGTGTCATATTCTTATATAATTACGCAATCGATTTCTTTGTTTGCAGCTAATTTGTTAGATGTATGGTAAATTGGTTCGTTTAATTTGCTGTTGTGGCAAAAACAAATACCACGCAATAAAGATGGTTCATAAAATACATAAAGTATTTTTAGCCTCTATTACGTGGTGTTTATTTTCATATTATTTTTGATATTTTTTCGCATATTCAGAGGGCGACATATTGGTAACCTCTCTAAACGCTCTCCTAAAAGTGGTAGAACTGTTAAACCCAACCTGTTCCATAATGTCACTATGCTTGATTTTTTTTCCGCTTTCAATAATTCTACAAGCATGGGATATACGGAGATTTTGTAGATATTTTACGAACCCCTCTCCTAAATGTTGCTTGAAACTATGTGAGAAGTAAGACTCATTAATTTTAAACTTCGTGCTTATTTGTTCTATACACAAATTGCAGTCTGTGTAGTTTTCATCAATATAGGCTTTTATTGTCATAATAATATCGGAATGTTGATTGATTTTGTTCTCTTTGATTTGCTCTACTACATTAATATATTCCGCTTTGATAGTTTTAAAAATGCTTACCAAATCATACGGTTTGGTAATTTTGATTTCGTTCGCCAGTGCATCCGCTTTATCTGGCATTTTCAGTTCATAGCAAATATTCATTAAAATAGATTTTAATTCAGATAAAAATTGTATAAAGATTAATACGGAAAATTTATTGTCATTGGTATGCTCATTATAGAAACTATCCAACGTTTCTGTAACCACAACTGTATTGCCCATTTTAATATAGTAACTTAATTTTCTCACATATTCCCGTGAAATTTGATTGTAGATGGATATGTCATTATCACTCTCATTGTATTGGACAATTTCAGAACGATTTGCACTTTCTTTATATAACGTAATTTTATTGGTAACTTGGGTATTGCAACTACAAATTTGCAGTATATCCTCACAAGTCTCGCTTATTTCTATTTTTATTCTGGCGGCTTCATTATCTTTTGGCATGGACATTTGTATCAAATCCTCTAAATCCACATTGGATAGAATTTCATCATGGCATATCAGCAATTTATAGATGTTGTTTGTATAACGTTCATGAAATGCATTGATGTTGCGACAGCCAGCGTTATATTTAATCGCATCTATATGAAGCTTCGTTAAATTTTGTCTTGTCTCTCGAGACATATCAGATGGAAAAAGGATAAATATACCCATCACAGTGTAATATTTAAAATATCTAAATTCCAAAGAATTTGCCATTTTTCGAATTGATTCTTCGTTTGCATAGTCACCATTTAATAGTTTGGCTGTAAAAAATGTTTGCAAAAATTGATACTTACTACCATTTGCTTTTTCTAATTCATCGTATTTATTTAATAGGTCAGCACATAATTTGATGGTGTAGTCTATTTTATATGTATCCAAATCATTGTTATTATTAATTTTTTGATTTAATAAGGAAGTAATTTGTTTATAAGGTGCCACCGTTTTATATGATAGTATAAAAATAACACCTATTCCGCCTATCAATAATGCAATATAAGAATAAGCAATAATAGTTCTTAACTGATTAGTTTCGTACATCAATTTATCTTCGGAAACATATGCAACATATGTCCATCCATTATGCTCGGATTTTATCGAGTTGGTTATCATTTTTTTATCGTTAATACTTATAGTTTCACCATTTTGTATGTTCTGTAGAAAAGCTATTTCTGCACTATTATGCACATTAGATACCATAATATCGCCAAACTCATTTAATACAAAAAATATCTCGTCATTATTGGACATATCCGCAAACAAACGGGAATACCTATCTGTATCAATTGTAGCCATAACAATGCCACTTGGCTCACTGGAGTATATATCGCAATATATAGATCGAGCCATCACAATATATTGTGATGTAACATTCTCACTGTGTATATATGTAGTAGGCAACACTGTGGCGGTATCATAATTATAGTTAAATAACCTTTCTATATATTCTTCATCCTCAAAAACCATCAAATGATCAAAATAATTATCCGTATATTTTAATACATGGTCACTGCTAATAACATACTCATTATCATATAATATCATGGTGAGATTATAGTCAGTATGATTGAGCTCTGATATTGATTCAAATTTGTCCTGTAGTGCAATCTTCAAATTGAGTTGTTCAATCTTATCGTTCTCATCAGACATATAAAAACGATATATATTAGGGTCACTTGTTATCTTTTGAAAATAGCTTCTACATTCGGATATCATTTTTTCTGATTCCACTGAAATCAAATGCAAAAGTTTATTATAGGACTCCAAAGAGTTGTTCTTTATTGAGTTAATAGACACTGTATTGATGGCTATGGAAAAAATTAGTGGTATTAACAATATTAAAAAATATTTCGATGCAATATTGATAAAATAATTATGTCTACGCATTTAAGTACTCCTTTACTCAATATTATACACAAAAATGCAAATATTACTAAAACAATTATATAGCATTTATTGATAAATTGCAACAATATTTATATCAATTGCTGACAAGAAACTAAGAATATAGTCATATAATAAAAAAATGGCTAATTAATTTCTAACATATCGCTTTTTAAAAAACAAGTACTCATCGATAAACTACAATAATTATATTATAATAAATTTGTATATAGGAGTGTTTTGATTGTTATAATCAACCTAATAAGGAGTAGAATATGAAAAAATTACATTTGATAAGCAATGCACATATAGACCCTGTATGGCAATGGGAATGGAACGAGGGTGCAGCGGCAACACTTTCCACTTTTAGAGTAGCAGCAGATATGTGTGAAAAATATGAAGATT
>CAYJKD010000238.1:0-4086 GCA_964370595.1 uncultured Lachnospiraceae bacterium | reverse complement strand
ATAATTTTTTTTTATTTTTTTGTTACACTTTTTAATTTCAAACGTTATTATTATTGGGATGTAAGAAGATTGAAAAGAAAAAAAGCACACTTGGCAACTATTCAAGTGTGCTTTTTTTTAAGTGTCCCCCCTAACCCCCTAAGGGGGACACTTAACAGTGGGTTGCAGAGGATTTAAAAAGCGTAAATCCACTTGCGTGGTAGTGTTTTGGATACATAGCATGTAAAGACACGCTACGCTTAAGGTCTGTCTTGACATGCAGCTAGTTACCGATCCGGTTCGACTTCCTTGGTTATTCTACTCTGTGTAATTTCATGTTCTGTATCTGCTTTAAGATTCAACATCAACGCTTGTGATTTATCATCTAACTGTTTTACAGTCCTTTCCCATGCTCTAACCTCTCTCTGCAGTCGCTTAATATCTTGCTTTAGCAGACTGTTTTCATGTGCGTTGTCCTCGACTTCCTTTACCCATTGCTCAACTTTCTCAGTTGTGTTTTTGAGTTGTACAACTTCATTCCTGGTTGTTGTGTACTCTCGAAACAACTCTTTTGGTAAGGTAACAAATTCTTTTCCCATTAGGTTTTTATGATGCTTGATACCCTCGCCCTCTATTCCAAGATGCTTTCCCTCTAACGCTTGCACACGTGCGTTATGCTCTGTTCGTTGTTGCTCTAAACTCTCTAGCTCTCTCTTAATGCTCTGTAGTTGCTCTAGTGCTTGTTGCTTGTCCTTTGTTGCAGTCTCCATTACTGCTTTATACTGTTGTGTGTCTAAATGCTCTATCTTTTTATCCACGAGAGGATGTACAATATCTAAACCGTGCTTTCTGCAGATAGATTCTAACCTTCTGTTTTGCTCTTTAGTCCATTGCATCTGTGCAGTTAGTTTATGTGTCTTAGACTTGTAACCCATTTGTTCTAACGCTCCCGTAAGGCTGTTTTGCACGCTCATACCCCTTTTGCAGTCAAATTTGAGTGGTATATAATCAATGTGCACATGTGGTGTTCCCTCTTCATCATTATGGTAGTACAACCCAATTACGGCTAAGTTTGGATTCGATTCTATAAAATCCTCTGCATACTCTCTCAAGATTTGTTTTCCCAATTCATCAGGAGGTCTATCATCCTTATTTCCTATTGCACAAATTAACTCATATACAAGGTTACGCTTTGCATCATTGCAGATCTGATTATAATAATCCTTAATCTGTCTATCTGCTCTAGTTTGCCTTGCGTTGTATTCTTCCACGTATGGCTCAAATATTTCCTTATATGCTTGTTTTAGTGACATATCTCCCCATATTTCATAATTACCGTTTTTGTCAATATGTTCCTCTTTTTCTATGCATCGAGGTTCTCTCCTATTATGTGCTTGATGTACTGCAGTTCCCCCATGCGTCGATATCGTGTATTGTTTCATGTTCTTGTCCTTTCTAGTTTGTCAAAACTGATAACTCAATACCATTTATGACACTTCGTATCAAAATGGATTTCGCCCTTGCTCTGCAAAGGGATTTCGTAGCTACACTGTAAGTATGGAAGTAGAATTTGTTTTTTCCACAAAAAAAGAAGAGGTTTCCCTCTTCCGTTTTTTTACTGTTCTGATTCCAATAATTTCACAATATCCATATATCCATCACGTTTCGCTATTTTGATAGCCCAGTCATCCTCAGCATGCACATCAGCACCATGTTCTATTAGTAATTTTACAATATCAGTGTGCCCATCACTACTCGCTAATTTGATAGCCCAGTCATCATTAGCATGCACATCAGCACCATGTTCTATCAATAGTTTTACTATATCAATATGTCCATATGTAATCGCATCATGAAGAGAACTGCTACCATAATCTCGCACATTAACTCCATGTTCTATTAATAGCTTTACAATATCAATATGTCCATTTTGGCTCGCCCCACATATAGCTTGATTATAATTAGCATTCACATCAGCACCATGCTCTATCAATAGCTTTACAATATCAATATATCCATATTCGCTCGCATATCCGATAGCCCCTTCACTACCATATTGGCGTACATTAAAACCATGATCTATTAGAAGTTTTACAGTTTCTATTTGTCCAAATTTACTTGCTTTAGTGATGGTTTTACTGCAATCATAAGCATTCACATCAGCACCACTGATTATCGCAGCATTTGCTCTTTTCCAATCACGTTCATCTATTGCATCTATTAACTCCTTTATTAAAATCGATCGTTTTGTATCGAAAAATCCCATTATTTCACCCCTTTTCCTGATATATAATTAGTAATTGTTTGAGTGATATCACAATCATTCTCATTAATATTGTCATAAAGTTCAATACACTGTTCTCTCGTGCCAGTAAATACTACCGTTCTAGTACCAGACAATAGTATCATGTCTTCTCCCTCATATAAACTTTTATAAATATCAACTCTATTACCTCTAAATATATTCATGCTCATCTCTATCTCCTTTTATGTATGTTTAATCTAAGTATGGAAAATCATATTCGATTTAAATCTATTTTTTATCCAATTCTATTTTATCCTCTAATTCCACCATTTATAAACCGTTGGCTTACTCAATCCAGTAGCTTTAATACATTCTGCTTTTTTACCTGTTTTATTAAATTTTCTCCATTGCTTCACTTGTTGCTCAGCTGAAGGTCGTCCTTCAGCATTCTTAAAAGGCTGTCCTCTATTTTTCATAGTTATTTTTCTAGCCCGCATATCTTCTAAATGCCATGCTTGCTTTTGATAATTACGTTTATTTTTCTCAATATGTATACCACTTCTCTTAACTATCGAACTGATAGGATAAGTAACAAGGTTTTTATCTTCATAGGTTTGCAAGGCATCTAGCACATCTTTTTCAATAAAAGGATTTATACCCTCTTTTGTTCGTTCATTCAAAATTCCCAATAATTCAAAGCAATCATTTTCTAATTCTTCTCTTGAAATATCACACTTTATTGCATAGATACAAAGACACATTAGACAATAATATCTATGTCCAGCAACAGCTTCATTCAAAATTCTTTCTTTCCACCAATCATACAAACCTCTATGAGCAACCCAGGACCCTTTAGGCTTTTTATCTATTATCTTATTTTGATACCATTGAGGATACCTTCCCTTTGCTTCAGCAAGAGTTTGTTCAGATTTATAGATCGGTACAATTTTTGCTTTTGCAAACTCATTCATATACTCAATAGATACTTTTGCACCTATTCTAAAAGCTCTTGTCACATCTCCATTTTTCGTTGCAGTTCCAACCATTCGGAAACCTTGAAATAAACTCTCATATTGTATCTGATTTTCTTCATAATGCGTTGTTGTATGCCTGTTCCATAGCTTTTTTGTTATTTCTCTCTTATATTCTACCAAAGATTTTGAAACATTCTCAAATAAAGGTATAGGCTTTTCAAATACATAATACAAGTGCAAACCATTTCCACTTGCCACCAAATAAGTAGGCAAAGGCAACCACCCAACTTTAGCTGTACATTGATGAAGCAATTCAGCTAAACCTATCTGCTCTGCTTCTCTAGTCTTTAAATAATCTATCTCAATGCATAAGGCATATAAATTTCTTGCATTTTCACTTACTCGTTGTTTTCCTATATAGCTTATTGGAGAGATAATGCAAAAATTTTTACTTTCTTTCAATAAAGAAATACTATCAAGTTCATCAGTCACGGTATATCGCTTAATTAATGGTTTTCCATTTTGTTTTTTCTCCTTTGTAATTTCAATAGCTATACCCGTATATTTTCCTTTAGTCATTACATCCAATACGTCTAAAGAACCAATAGGAAAAATATCTCTATAAAATGCCAAAGCACCAACTTCTTCATAGCCTTTAGCTAATTCATCAGCTAGTATATTAATACCATGCACCCCCCTATAGTCCGATATATTATCAATAGGTTTATCTACCTTTTTTTAGTATAAACTAGGAAGAGCCATATGTCAATGATTCTTCCTAGCTATACTATTTTTTTATTCCAGATTTATTCATCTTTTTTTGGAATTAACATTAAAATGTTACATTAATTATTCTTCCAATCTACTAATTTCCAAATTTCGTCTTTT
>CAYJKD010000237.1:3698-4091 GCA_964370595.1 uncultured Lachnospiraceae bacterium | reverse complement strand
TGTTTTTTAATTTTCATCTTCATAATCCTCACGATATAGATTGTATTTGTTTTTATAGGGGTTACATATCTTCCATACAGGAGTTATCTTCAAGAAACTCTCCATGTTAATTATTTAAATAAATAGAATTTGATAAGAGCGCATGATTAAAGGAGATAAAATCAGCAACTAATTTCTCATTGGTAATTGCACTTGGATAGTTAATATGCCACTGGAGTGCAGAAATAAAACCATTAACCACATGATTTAAGGCAAAATCGAAGTCTAGTTGATTGTTGTAGCGGTCTATAGAAATATAGTTTGTAAAAATTCCACCTAAATAACGAGCAAAATAAGCATTACAAATGGAATTATCATTCTTGATTAGCTTCAGAATGTGCTCTTCTTCATTAT
>CAYJKD010000237.1:1524-3688 GCA_964370595.1 uncultured Lachnospiraceae bacterium | reverse complement strand
ATGCCATAGTAGATGCTGTAGTATTTGTTGCAATTCTGGAAATAGTTCCGTATGCTCGTTTTCAGATAAGTGTTCAAAAAAATCGTTACAGATATATATAATCAAATGCTCTTTTGTTTCAAAGTGGGTATAAAAAGTACTTTTTCCAATATCTGCAAGGTTAGAAATTTCTATTACTGTTATCTTATCAATAGGCTTTTCCTTTGATAGTTGATCAAAAGCTTCTAAAATAGCTTTTTTTGTTTTTGCTTGTCTGCGATCCATGCATTCTCCTTTTTGGACAAAATTGCACATCAGTCCAATATCTTACATCAAGACCAAAATGATTATTGAGTCCTATAAAATTCCTTTGTATAATGAACATTGTACTATTAGTGGTTGGAATTGACAAGAAGGGAATGATATGGTTTTGAAATTAAATAAAATGATTGTACGTGCATGTATTATCTGTGCTAGAAGCAATTGTTCTCATGGGGTAAGTAATTAGATTATGTAATTTATAAACGAAAAAGTATTCTAGAAAAGAGGTTTAGAGTTTGAAATATCAATTAAGTGGGAATCAGTTAAAAATAATAGCAATGGTAGCTATGGTGTTGGATCATTTTGTAGCTATCTTTATTAATCATAATACAGAAATAGGTATGATGCTTCGTGTTATTGGACGAGTGGTTGCTCCTATTATGTGTTATTTTATTGCAGAAGGATATCACAAAACATCAAACACCAATAAATATATGTCACGCTTGTTGATTTTCGCTATGATTTCTCATTTCGCATATAATACAGCGTTTGGATTTACATTTTTTCAAGCAACAAGTGCAATGTGGGGATTGTTTTTGGGATTAGCTGCATTGAGAATCTTTGATAATAAACAGATTAATCTTTTGTTGCGAATTGGAGGGATTGGATTTTGTTGTCTTTTAGCAGTTCCTGCTAATTGGAACTATATATCAGTATTGTGGATTCTAGGGTTTGGGATTTTTTATGGAAATAAGAAAAAACAGATGATTGCTTTTATAGTTATATCTCTTGGGGCTCATCTAATTCCTACATTCTTAAACTTTGGATTTAACCATGAAGGGTTTCCACATTGGTATCAATTTGGAGTTTTTCTGGCAATTCCATTACTACTTGCCTATAACGGCAATCGGGGGAAAAAATTACCTGGAGGGAAATTCGGATTTTATATTTTATACCCAGCACATCTAATTGTTCTTCATCTTGTCAATATAGGAACTTCGTTAAAAGATTTTTTATGGAGTGTGATTATATGAAATGTGTTTGGCTACTATGCTTTATAACGACGTGGATACTGCTTTTAGGTGGTTGCAAGAATGACGGAGAAAGAAATGAGAAAATTCAAAATCCAGAGATAGTAACAGAAACACAAATTCTAGAAATTGAGATAGAAACAGAAGAAATAGAGATGCAAGAAGAGAGTGAATTGGTTGAGGACGAGGTAGAAGTAATATATGAGAAATATGAGAGAGAAGGAAGTTATTTTGAACTTCCTGTCAATGGAGCTACAGGATATGCTCCAAATCCACTTAACATATATATGGAAGCGACAGAAAACTCACAAAATATTTTGGTATTAAATTCAGGGGATGAATTTTTAATCTTGGAAGAAAAGGAAGATTGGTGGAAAATTCAACGAAATCAAGTAATTGGCTATGTGGAATCATCAAAATGTATGATTAACATTCCAGATGTACTCCCATCTGTAGTTTATTATAATACGAATTCCGTATCCTCCCTATTGCGTTCTTCCTTTATTGATATTCCAAATATTACAGGACAATCCTTATATTCCTCATTAGAATATAGCAATCGTTTTGAAGGAGAAGTATTTGTGATGCCAGTGCTTTATGTGACAGCAAAGAAGATAGCACATGCACAGCATTTGGCAAAAGAAGATGGAAACACCTTAATTATTTATGAAACATATCGGCCTTATATGGTACAACAGAAAATTGTTACAGAGTTAAGCAAGTTAGTAGAGAGAAATCAAACAGTGAAAGAAGGAATTTCTACAGCTCCTTGGGGGATGAGTTGGTTTATTGCTACTTCATTATCTAATCATCAAAAGGGATATGCGATGGACGTATCACTAGGAAGTATAACGAGTTTAGAAACAAAGGTAGCAGGAGATTATGAATATGTT
>CAYJKD010000237.1:0-1514 GCA_964370595.1 uncultured Lachnospiraceae bacterium | reverse complement strand
CAACACCTATGCACGAGCTAAGTGTTAGATCGGTTATCTTACAGTCCCCCGTATCATCTAAAAGTGCAGAAGCCTGGAGAAACTCCACGCCTTCTGATGCTATGAATAGTCCAGCGGTATTGCTTCAGAAATACTGCACGCAATCAGGGTTTACACCACTGGCATCAGAATGGTGGCATTTTAATGACCTGAACAGTGCATCGTTAACAAGTAGTGTAGGGGATTATATTATAGCAAACAGCATTTCAATACCACCGAGAAAGTAGATAGGAGATTCAAATGAAAATGGGTAATAATGGAAAACAAAATTTTGGTCGTTCAAGGAAAAGAGACATAATTCAAGGGATAAAAAAAATGACATTGATTGGCGGGTCTGTCGTTGTCATGGTCACATTAGTTATCATTGGCGTGAAAAGTGTAAAAAGTAACGAACAAAATATGACTAACAATATAGAAGAAACGACTGATGATATGGTAGCACCTATAAATGAAACAATGGCAATGGAAACCCTTTCTGCAGAAGAAATAGAGAAAAATGCGATAGAAGAAAAGATAAACTCAGTTGTAGCGTCTTATAAAAACATAGGAATAGCACAAGTATCAGGATATGTAAATATTAGAAATGGTGCTGGACCTGATGGAGAAATTATTGGTAAATTAGAAGGTAATAGCGCTTGTAATATACTAAAGGAAGAAGGTGATTGGTACTATATCGCTACAGGTGGAGTAGAAGGATATATTGCAAAAGAATATATTTTATCTGGAGAAGAGGCGAAACAATTGGCTAGAACATTGGTATCAGAAAAAGCAATCATACAAACTCATAAGCTAAATGTGCGTTCGGAAGCAGTGATAGACCCTAGTAATGTAACAGATCACGTATTCGAAAATGAGCGGTATGAGATTGAATCGGTTTCGGATGAATGGATTAAGATACCACAAGGATATATATCATCTGAATATGTTGTAATTGAACAAGCGCTTAATGAAGGAAAAAAATTAGATCTTAGGATGATGGCAGTGGACCAATATGATAATATTCTCATTTCAAAAGTAAAAGGATATATGAATGTAAGAAAAGAACCAAGCACGGAAGATGATTCTAATATTATAGGAAAGTTGCCAGGGAAAGCGGCAGGAGAGATTATTGAAACATTAGACGGTTGGTATAAAATAAAGTCAGGGAATATTACAGGCTATGTATCTTCAGATCCCGAGTATGTAGCAGTAGGGCAAGAGGCGATTAACCTAGCATTAGAACATGCAGATTTGATGGCAATTGTTAATGTGGATAAGCTTAATGTACGTGTAGAACCTTCTACGGAAGTGGATGCATGGACACAGATATCAAAAGAGGAACGCTATCCAATTGTTTCCCAATTAGATGGTTGGGTAGAGATTGAGCTAGATAGTGGAGATGATGGGGAACTAGACCGTTCGTTTGTTTCAACAGAAAGTAACTATGTTGAAGTAAGATATGCGTTGCTAGAAGCAATTAAGTTTTCACCTTTAGA
>CAYJKD010000236.1:0-4091 GCA_964370595.1 uncultured Lachnospiraceae bacterium | reverse complement strand
ATTAGCTAATGCAATGGAAACTCTTAAAGCAAATAAAGTATCTAGAATATTTGTTTATCCGAGAGAATCGATGGGGATGCCTTATGAGTTTATCGATAGCGAAATTGAAAGTGCTCTAAATGATATGGAACGTGCAGAGCGGTACCAAGAGTTATATGCTTCAGAACTAGACAAGGTTTTTTATGCATATCATGGACGACATCCAGATGAAATTGAGTCTCAAAGTTTAACGTTTAAAACATTAAATGATTCAATAAGAGAAAAGAGTTGGAGGATACGCCATTTTCATCATAACACCCAAGCGTTGATGGATGAATTAGGTAGTGTTGATTTCGATCGGGAAAGTGTACTTAGTATAATAGAGGATTCGAGAGATACGATCAGGACAAAAACATCAATTCGAGGAGATGTTGTAAGAAATTCATTTGAAACACTTGGAAGCCTTCGTAGAAAGCAACATGAATTAGCTGATCATATCGCAACAACAACTGGAATTGGATCAGTAGGAATAGAAAAAAGTGAAATCGCAGCACATGTAGCATATTTATACCCAACATTATTTTATTGTATTCCGAAAGAACAAATAAATCCGATGTATTTACAGGGATGTGCAACCTATACAACAATATTGAATCAGTTTTATTCAGAGCCCTATGATCTTGCAAATGTTCAGCAAATGGCTGCAGTGCTTAATCCTCTTGTTAATAGTATACATGGATATTTTCCAAATCAGAGTTTGGAAGAATTGCAGTATAGCATTAATAATGATCTTGCTCCAAATGAAACAAATGATCCGAGTCATGCATATCGACAAGCTTTTTTGCTTCAGGTTCATGGTGCCTCAGAACTATTTGATAACATAATTGCGCTGAACCCTGATATACTGGATTACATTTGTCCAGATGCAAATAGTAAAGCATTTTTACGTGATAAAATCAAAGCGATTGAAACAAGTGTTAATCAGTATAGACAAAAAACAATCACACAATTAAAAGGATTTACAAATCCTAGAGAGTTAGAGGAATATAGTTGGTTCAATGAAGAGGAGAGAAATGCAGTTGCAAGATTTAATAGCTGGGATGTTTTTGCAGATGGCCAGATTCAAAGTGACACGATAACCCATGGTACGGAAGCTATTACAACTAGAAATAGAGAATACGAAGAAGTGTTAGAACATGCTTTGAGTGTACTAATTGAAGAGCGTCCATTTGCAGTGTTTGAATATAAAGATGAGATTCAAGGAACATTTTATGAGCAAGCATATAAAATGTCACAAGCCGCAAGATCCAATCAACAACAAGCTAGTCGATATAAAGAGCTTTATCAGCAGGAAGTTGCTAAGGTATATACTGCCCTTCATGGTGTTGCTCCTGAAAGCGATGCTATAAATGGTTTGAACTTAAGTGATATATGCAAGAGTGCTGGGACGCCAGATGCAGGATTATTAAGTTTCGAAAAATTAGATTTAAAATTGATTGAGCATAGTATAAGGCAAGCTAACTTAACACTTATTCATGCAGATGAGGTAATAAATAATCAAAAGGCATTATTAATCAACCATGCAAGTGCTTCGTTGTTATCTCCAGGGCATACACGTGCAATGCAATTAGAATTTGTTGATTTTATCTCAGAGCAAACTGGACTTGGGAGAGTTGGAGCGAAAGAAGGTAGTGTGGAAGCCATGGCATCTTGTTTGTTTGCTCCCGAATATTTCTTTGCAGTGAAAGAGACGATTCACCCATCCTATGTGCAATCATGTGGATTACAAATTGATGCGTTAAAAAAATATATGGATGATCCAATGAATGAAAGCAATCTTCAGATATTGACAATGTCAATCGCGCCACTGGTAAATGATGTGATAATGTACCAACCAAATCTTACAATTGATCAATTACAGTTAGGGATTAACCAAGATCTTGCACCTAGTGTGATCACAGATTTTAGTCACGAACGTAATAAAAATGTATTGATGCAAATTCATGCTGGTGTACCTCTACTAAATGCTGTATTTGCACGGAATCCTAAATTGCTAGATCGGGTTTGCCCAAATGAGGCATATCAAGATTATTTGTTACAAAAAGTAGCAGCAATTGAATCTGGAGTAGATCAATATAGAGAAAATGTAATCTCAGTATTAGAACCACATATTGAACCAGCTGCTTTAGATGTTCGATGTTGGATTACAAAAGAGGAACGAGATTCTGCACATAATGAAAATTCTTGGGATGCTGTATTGGGACGATTTGCGGAAGAGACGGAAATGGAAGATGAATTAGAAGATGAACTTGAAACCCCTCATGCATCTGGCACAACAAAAAGTGTGGCCTCCCTTACAAAATTGATGGAAAGAGATGCAGTGGATGCAGAGAAATCTCAACCTGTCAAACCAGTTTATGCTACAACAGCTAAGCCTTCAAAAACAAAAGAAAGCGAGCATGCACCTACTTCATTTGAACGATTATCAGCCACCCTAGATTCAAAAAAAGCTTCTCGTAAACATGTAACTTTGGGCGATCACAGATCAAAAGTATCGAAGGAGAGCCCTACCAAAGAAGATAAGCATGAATCAAGAGAAAAGCAATAAATAATATAATAATAACAGCTAAATCTAATGCATTGATTTAGCTGTTATTATGTGATTTATAATTACAAAAGCAAGTCCCAATTATGAGTTTTTTGAAATTTTTTCAATTAATTTTGTTATTTCATCAAGTTTTTCATCCGTATTTCCTTGTTCGATTGCTTGTAAAACACAACCTCTTATGTGAGCATCAATAATCTTTAAGTTGGCTTTTTTAAGAACAGAATTAGTCGCTAAAATTTGATTGGAAATATCAATGCAATATCGATCTTCCTCTACCATTTTAAGAATTCCATCAATTTGACCACGAGCTGTTTTTAACAAAATTTCTACATCTTTTCGATCTGCTCTCATGATTGGATTCCTATTACTTCATATCCAGCATCCTTAATAATTTCTTTCAGTGTTTCATCACTAATATCACTTGATAAATCAATGGTTGCGGTCTTTTCCTCTAGATTCATAACAACATGAGTTACTTCCCTTAATTCAGATAAAGCTTTTTCGACTCTTCCTGTACAATGTGAGCACATCATTCCTTCAATTGTTAATTTCTTCATAAGTAAATCTCCTTTTTCTTCTTTTTTCATAATATATTTTGGTTTAAATGAGCGTAGTCTTAACGCATTTGAAACCACACTTACAGAGCTCAAACTCATGGCAAATGCCCCAAACATTGGGTCTAATTTGATTCCAAGTAGTGGGAAAAACACACCTGCTGCAAGTGGGATTCCGATTATGTTATAAATCAATGCCCAAAATAGATTTTGCTTGATATTGCCAATGGTAGCTTTGCTTAATGAGATTGCATTTACTGCGTCCATTAAACTATCCTTAATCAGAATAAAATCAGCAGCTTCAATTGCAATATCTGTTCCAGCTCCAATTGCCATGGAAACATCAGCTAAAGCTAGAGCAGGAGCATCATTGATTCCATCCCCAATCATTAAAACTTTTTGGCCTTTTTTCTGATACATAGCAACAATTTCACTTTTTTCATGTGGCAAAACATCACTTTTAAATTCAGTTATATTTGCTTGCTTTGCAATGTTTTTAGCAACAAGTTCATTATCGCCAGTAACCATTATTACATTAAGACCAAGGGCTTTCATCTGCTGGCAAGCTTCCACACTACTTTGCTTAATGGTGTCAGCAATAGCAAGAATACCGAGACAAATTTCATTTTTTGCGATGAATATTACGGTTTTACCTTCTTTTGAAAAATCTTTAAACTTTTCTATAAATGATGAAATGTCAACGTTATTTCGTAGCATCATCTTTTGGTTTCCTGCAAAAATCAAAGAATCATTATGATTTGCAAAAACACCTTCACCCTCAACTAGTGTAAAGTCAGATAGGATTAAATCTTTTTGACCATCTGTGTAATTCACAATTGCTTCTGCTAAAGGATGTTCACTCATTTTTTCTAAAGAGTATGCATATGCAAGCATGGAATCATTGGTTGAGATTACATCGGTAACTTTTGGTTTCCCTTCTGTAATGGTAC
>CAYJKD010000235.1:0-4108 GCA_964370595.1 uncultured Lachnospiraceae bacterium | reverse complement strand
AAATGATTATAAGAAATTATCGCCAGCTGCAGTTACCTATTATGATGGCTTGGTTCGCGTAAATCTAAGTGAAATTGTTCCTATGATTGCTTTGCCATTCCATCCAAGTAATGTTTACACGGTAAAAGAAGTCTGTGAGAATCCTTATGATATCTTACGTAGTGTTGAAGTGGAAGCGGATAAGCTATTTGGTTCTAGTTCTGCATCTTATAAACTTACAGATCATATCGAAAATGGAAAAATCAAAGTACAACAAGGAATCATTGCGGGTTGTGCTGGTGGTAACTTTGGTAATGTAGCAGCTGCAGCACATATCCTTACAGAACATTCTTGTGGATGTGATTATTTTAATCTAGCTGTTTATCCATCTTCTCAGCCTGTATTTATGGAGGCCATGAACCACGGCGTAATTCAGTCACTTATGGCTACTGGTGCAACAATTAAAACCGCATTCTGCGGACCATGTTTTGGGGCTGGAGATACTCCTGCGAATCAAGCTTTAAGTATTAGACATACGACGAGGAATTTCCCAAGTAGAGAAGGTTCTAAACCCGGTTCAGGTCAAATTTCAGGTGTTGCGCTTATGGATGCACGCTCCATTGCAGCAACCGCTGTAAATGGAGGTTATTTAACAGATGCCACTGGATTATTAGATTATTATAAAGTTCCAGATTACAAATTTGATTCCTCTCCGTATACAAGTCGCGTATACAATGGATATAAAAAAGCAGAAGAGAAGAATAGCTTGATTTATGGACCAAATATAAAAGATTGGCCTAAAATGAGTACATTGACTGATCATATTTTATTAAAGGTATGTTCAAAAATTATGGATGACGTAACAACTACAGATGAACTGATTCCTTCTGGAGAAACTTCTTCTTACCGCTCGAATCCACTAGGATTAGCTGAATTTACATTATCAAGAAGAGATCCTGAATATGTTGGACGTTCAAAAGCAGTTAATCAATTAGAAACACAACGAATCAGTGGTAAAGATCCAAGGGAACTTGCAACTGAGCTAAAGGAAATTTATATCAATATATGTGAAATACTTAATGAAAATATTGACCCATCAACGATTGAAATTGGAAGTATGTTATATGCCAGAAAACCAGGAGATGGATCTGCACGCGAGCAAGCTGCAAGTTGTCAACGTGTTCTTGGTGGTCTAGCAAATATTGCAAAAGAGTATGCCACAAAACGATATCGTTCGAATGTGATCAACTGGGGAATGGTTCCGTTTATCCTTGAAGAAGATGCACAATTTGAAATCGGTGATTATATTTTTGTGCCGAACATCAGAAACATATTGGATGGTGATATGTCAAATATTCCTGCATATGTATTTGACCAAAATGGTAAGAAGAAAGAAGAAATAACATTATTGATTTCTGATTTAACCAAAGAGGAACGCATGATAATAAAAGCAGGTTGTCTGATCAATTATAATAAAGATAAGATGATAGTAAATTAAATATCTAGCTAAAAAGGAGCTCATAAAGAGCTTCTTTTTTATATACTTTATAAAAAATACATAATTCCATCTATTTTATAAAGAAAAACTTACGAATGTTTTATGTAAAGAATATTCCACTTGTTATAATATATACTACGAGTGTATAATATTAGTTATCTTACTTAAAGTAATCTACATAAAGTTTCAAGAGGAGGAACAAAATGCATTTTTATAGAAATCGAATTACATCTGGAATTTTAGCATTTATGATGTGTTCAAACTTAATTATTAGTAATGGTCAAAACCAAGATATTGTACTAGAGCAAAAACCCATGGAAAAAACTTGGATTGCTGACAATACTCTTAATTTTGCTAAAGCAACTTATTCCAATGTAGAAATAGGACCAGAAAGTTATGCAGATGCTATGACAAAATTAAAAAATGAAATGGGGAAAGAAGATTCCAGTGCTGGACAAAAAAATCATTCCTTTGATAATGAGTTTCAAGAATCCGAAGGTATCAACCGAGTTGATCTTGATTTTATTGGTAATGAAATTATGAAGCCTGTTGATCTAATATTACTCATGGATCAATCTGGAAGTATGAATATGATTGCAGATAACTCATATGAACAGCATGTAGTAATCCCATGTCTTCATGAAGAGCATGTATATAAATTAAATGTAACTGCTGATGGAATTTCCTATCAATACATGTTTAATCCTGCAAAGATTGAAGCTTCTGTTGATTGGAATACCATTAATAATGAAGGCCTTGCTGTTGAATTATTTAAAAAGGAATTTGAGCGTCAAGTTGGGGTACCAGTATCTGATGTGAAGATTCCGACGATTTCTATTGAATCAATCAGTTCTAGTCCTATGACAAATCATCATTATGAAACGATTGATAGTGCTGGTTCTAAGTATGTGATTTTCAACGCTGATGACAGTGTTGTTACACCAAATACAAGAAGCAATTACACTACCTTGATTCATGATAATGCAACCGTATCTAATGCAACTCCAACAGATGCGACTCCAACAGATGCAACTCTAGCAAATGCAAGAGAACGCGTGGTTTTCATTAATGATATCTACAAAAAGCGAACAGTGGATAAGCATGAAGATGATGTCGCTTCAAAATTTCATTCTCCTGTAGATTTAAAAGCAGGTGATGATTTAAATACTTTGGCTGAACTTGAAGAAAATGGGCAATGCTTTGACCGTATGGTAGCATCGAAGTTAATTATGGGAAATCTGCTAGAACTGGTTTTGGAAGGAAGTGACAGAAGTCGAGTTGGTTTTGTGAATTTTGCAAAAATGGTACAAATGTCTTCTGGGCGTGTTGATCATGTGTTTTCTGAAAGCGAATGGGAAGATTTCTATTCCACAGATGGATATAGCTATACGAATCACCGCATTGCATTTCGAGATGCAGAAACATACTTAGATACTGCAGATATTAATAAAGCTGAACGTGATACCTACGTAATATTAGTTACAGATGGAATTGCAAATGCAACTATGGATGAATCGAGTAAACCTTTAGAAGATACGAAAGCCTATGCAGAACGATTAGCTCTAAAATATGGTACAAAAGTTATTGTTGTTGGTGCATATTTAGATCAAGAAAATGTGAATTCAATTAAGGATCTTGCTACAATCGAAAATGGTAAATATTTAGCATACTCATCTAACAATACAGCTGACTTAATTGAAATCTTTGAAATAATAAAAGAAATATTGATTACTGTTTCATATGAATTTGGTGAATATTTAAGTACTTCTATGGATATCATAGTCAATGAGCAACACCCTATTGTATTACAATGGAATGATGAAGGAACGGATGAGGATAATTACAAATATCGTGTTGTTTTAAATAGCTTAGAAGAAGCGAAAGAATACGGAGTTGAATATACAAATGATGGGAAGCTGATATGGCATGCACAGGAATTTGCCTTTCGAAGTGGACGAATTTCATTTTATGAGGCATTTAATCTGGAACGTGCGATCCCCTTATTAGATAACAAACAAACAGCATTTCCTCTTAGTCAAGGTTCCAATATCGGATATATTTCATACGAAGGTAACTTAGAAAATATTGATGTAATAGGAGATGAGGCAGTACATGTTTCAAAGGGTGTGATTGAGTTATCTTTATCGACTAGTACTGAAGAATTGGTAGAGAAAGAACAAACAATAGACTACACACTACATGTAAATAACCATGATTATTTATTTGAAAAAGAGACCATTGTTTATTGTGAAATTCCAAAAGGAACAACATTTAAAGAATCGGAACGAGGAGTTTACAATGCACAAAAGAATCGTGTTGAGTTCATAATAACTATGAACAACGAAGGGAATTACACTGGTTTAGATTTTTCTGTAACCGTTAATTCTACCATTGACCAAGACATAATTGAAAATATCGGATATTTAGGATTAATAGGTAGTGAAAAAGAGGAACAAATTTATTCAAATATTGTTGTTCATAAATTAAAAGAAGTAGAAGAATCCCAATCTAGTACCAGAAACGAGTCGGAAAATAATAATAATGATAATAACAACAATGACTCGCCATCCCCTACTGAAACTAGTCCTTCCATAAACGAATCAACAATTGCATCTACCTCAGCTAATGAAG
>CAYJKD010000234.1:0-4134 GCA_964370595.1 uncultured Lachnospiraceae bacterium | reverse complement strand
ATTTTTATGGTCTATCTATACCTCTTTTCGACCAACATCAGAATCATTCAAACTCAATCTAGATTTCAGTAATCTAAGCCTTGATACTTACATCGACCTAATCACTAGAAATAGTATCAGTGGTTGGTACTTTAACAGTATTATAGTGGCAGTTAGTGTAACAATATTAAGTGTTATCATCAGTACCATGGCAGGATATGCTCTAGCGCGTATCAACTTTGCAGGAAAGAACATTATCTTCCTATGTGTACTAGGAGTTATGATGATTCCTGGACAGATTACTATGATTCCACAGTATATGTTGTTAAATCAATTAGGATTTGTGAATACTCATATTGGACTAATTATACCATTTGTATTTAACGCATTTAATATCTTTATGATGAGACAGTTTTTTATGTCATTTCCGATTAGTTTAGAAGAGGCTGCTTCTTTAGATGGAATGAAGCGTATCGGAATCTTCTTCCAAATTGCATTACCACTTGCAAAGCCAGCTTTAACTACTATTACCATTATGACATTTACAGGAAGTTTCAATAACTTCTTAATGCCAAATCTACTAATTACCTCAAGGGAAATGTATACCTTGCCAGTTGGTATGGCATCGTTAAACAGTCAGTATTTTTCATTTCCAAATCAGACGATGGCAGGAGCGATGTTACTATCGGTACCAATGATTTTACTATTCTTGCTATGCCAGAAATACTTTATCGAAGGGGTTTCAACTTCAGGAATTAAATAGGAGACAATTATGTATACCGAAAAGAAAGAGAATTTAAATCAAGACCATTATGTAGTAGCATCTAATCGGATGTATTGTGTTGGAAATCAAGATGGAAGTTTTTCGCCACTTGGATTTCATGTAGATGGGGAAATGTCAGGGATATTCTCGCAACCAGTTAAGATTGCATCTGGCTTCCAGCTAAAAAAGAATGGAGAAATCCAATATGCACATACTTATGCCTTTGACCTAGGTGCAAGTGTGTTCACTTATAATGGGTTTAATGTAAGGATAAATGCACTAGATGACAAACGTATTTTAGCACTTCATGTAGAGAAAACTTGTGAGGAATCACTTACTTTCCAAATTGATGTTTCTTTAAAAGGCTGTTGGACTTGGGAAGAAGTAGGGTTTAAAAATGGAAAGACTATCATCAGTAAGGTTACAGAGGATGCAGTGTATGTAGCTCATGAAAAAGAGCAATATTTTGCAGGAATACTTGTATCGGAACAGAATCCCATTGTGGCAGAGGGAACAAGTATTTCAATCGAGATTAAAAGATCTTGTGATATCTTGATTTTGGCAAATCATCAATCTCTTGAACAGTTGGTGGAGGATGCAAGAGCTATCCAGGATAAGGCTCAAGAACAAATTGAAAACCAGAGACAAAGAAGAGGAAGTCTATTAACTCATACAAAGGTAGATGGATGTGATGATTCCTTTGCATTTGCTTTTGATGCATTGAAACTAAATTATGATATGTTAGTACAAAAAACAGATGCAGTAGGAGAGAGTTATACCGCTGGTTATCCAGAGTTTCAATGGCTTTTTGGTTGTGATACCACTTATGGAATTCATGGAACTCTAGCAGTGGGACAGTTTGAAATGACAAAAAAATCACTTCGACTATTAAAAGAGATCTCTTTAAAAACGAATGGAATGGGACGTGTAGTACATGAAGTTTCTTCCTTCGGGTATGTGTATAATGAAGGCAATCTACAGGAATCGCCACACTTTATTATAGCAGTGGCAGAGGTTTATCGCTGGACTGGAGATAGGGAGTTTCTAAAGGAAATGTTTGATTTTTGTGTTAGTGGTATGGCATGGGTAGAGAGTATGATTGAAAAGGGCGCTCATTGTCCTGTAGGAAGTCGTGAACTTGCTTATCTATGTGAGGTTCTTGGAAAGCAAGAGTTAATCGAGGGTTATAATGAGAAGAGATTGCTTCTAGAAGAAGAGGTATTAGAAAAATTCTACTCAAAGGAAAGTGAGTTTTTTGGTGATGTAATCTGCACTATAGATGAGATACGGGCTAGTAGAGATATCTTAGTGCATTCTATTAAAAATACAAAGACATTGACAAAACATATGGCAGAGTATTTTGACCAAATTTTAAGTAAAGAGTATGCACGTGATGCGTTAATTCCTCTCGTATTAAAAAACTGGGTTACCATCCTACCATATGCGCAAGAATTTGTACCTGAGTACATCAAAGAAATTGGAGTGAAGCAGATGCTACAACCTGAATTCTATAATCATCATGGAATGAAACTAGCATGTATGTGTAACGACAAAGATGATGAGGTGGAGGATGTATATACACTGAATAAATCCATGTCTATCAATACAGGGTATCTGGCAGAAGTATTTGCAAAAAATGGACATCTTGACCGTGCCTATGCGCTATTATTAGAACTAGCAGACACCATGAAGTATGAGATGCCCGTAGCCTTAAGTGAAATCCTACCAGATGACGGATGTTTCATGCAGTTTTGGTCAGGATATGGAATTCATCATGTATTCCTTCGTCATATTTTAGGTATTGTTCCGGATGCAGGGAATAAGCAGATTGTGATAAAGCCACAACTACCAAAGAAGCTAAGTAAAATTACAATTCAGGACTTACGAGTTGGGGATTGCATCTACCAAATCCAATATAAAAGAGAACAGGAAGTGCTAATTGTTGATGTGAAAAAGAATTTAGAAGATTATCAAGTGATAATAGAAGAGGTATAAGATGATTCAGTATAATAAAGGAGTGGGAGAATTTGAGAATTTCCTACTAACAGAAGATTGTTTTGATGATATGAACTTGGGGAAGACAGAATCTATTATGTGTCAAGGAAACGGATATCTTTGTATCCGTGGGTACGCAGAAGAGGATTATACAAGGAAAACGGCAACAACTTTAGTTGCAGGAACCTTTAATATCCCTACAGAAAATGAGGTAACAGAATTACCTAATACTGCTGACTGCTTTTCCATGGAGATCCAGATTGATGGGGAACGTTTTTTCCTTACGAAAGATAACGTGAATCATTATGACAAAACATTAAATATCAAAACTGGGGAACTGACTCGGACATTTGAATATGTGACAAAAGACAATCGTATTGCATTCGCTATGAAGCGTTTTGTATCAGCAGATAATCTACATCTAGCCGTACAACAAGTAGAGGTAACCCCTCTTGATAGACCATGCAAGATTAAGATTATATCAGGAATTGATAGCAAATCCACCAATTCTGGGGATATGCACTTCATTGATGAGACGAGAAGATTTTTTGAAAAGCGCTTTATCTATACTAAATTAATTACCACTCAGTCAAGGATTGAATTCTATATCAATGCCAGCCACCGTGTGTTTATCGATGGAGTAGAGGATGAATGCTTGCCAAAACCGCTCATGGGAAGAAAAGAGGCATTCCAAGAGTATCAGTATTCCTTAGAAGCAGGACAGACAGTAACTGTTCATAAATATATTACCTACTATACGTCGATTGACAACCCATCAGTTGCATGTAAGAATCCAGAAGAATCTTATGCGATATTAAAAGAAGAGATGAAACAATCCTATCAGGATTTACTTTACATCAATTCCGAATCGTTACGGATAAAATTGTGGAAGGATAACTACATTGAAGTGGAATCCGTAAATCCCTTTGACCAGTTGGCTATAAACTATGTGATGTATCAGATGTATGTGATGACACCTGCTCATGATAATCGTATGAACATCGGAGCAAAAGGTTTATCTGGAGAGGGATATAAAGGTCATACGTTCTGGGATACAGAAGTATTTCTTCTTCCAAGATTTATTATGCAAGATCCTGATGTGGCAAAAAGCTTGTTGATCTATCGCTACCACGGACTAGAGGGTGCTCGAAAAAAAGCTAAGGAAAATGGTTATGTTGGGGCAATGTATCCTTGGGAAGCTGCGAATCCAGATGATGGAGAGGTAACGCCAGTATATGGTGGGATTGATGTATACACAGGGGAACGAGAGCTTGTAAAAACGGGACTTTATGAAATCCATATTACTGGAGATGTAGCATTTGGAGTGTTTAACTACTTTACCTGTACGAAAGATCAAGAATTTATGAATGACTATGGTTATGAGATTGTTTTTGAAA
>CAYJKD010000233.1:0-4135 GCA_964370595.1 uncultured Lachnospiraceae bacterium | reverse complement strand
ACATCCAATTCTAATTTGATCAATTCATTTCCATTTATTAACTCGGATTCGAATGTGTGATCAATAGAATCTGCACTTGCACCAGTGCCTGCAATCGCTGTCATCGGATTAATGTTTTGAAGTATTAGTCCAAAAACTAGTAACCACGCAACACAGCGCTTGTAAACCGATCGCATGTTTTGTAATTGCATAAATTCCCTCCTTATAAATTTCTTGTACAATATCTAGTGTACATTCTAGTCCATTTTTAATGTAAACCTTAGTTCAGTCAACATTTACCCTATTAAAAAACAAGAATAAATCCTAATCTAAGATGACACTTCTTTCATTGGACCTACCTCAATAAGTTTCTTTTCTAGCTTTTGCTCTTTCACTCTTTCTAACTGCAGATGCCCCTCTATTCAAGAGCGCACACATCTGTCTAGCTAACTATAAAAAGCAACCACTAAAAGCCTTACAATATAAAGGATACATACCAAATAAAAAAAGTTCATTATTTTTTAATTTTTTTTTATTTTTTTTAAAATATATTTTTCTTATACAAATCATAAGCAAAAATGTATTTATTTTATAGGGTTCTAGAAGGGGTTGAACCTTATATTAATCATATAAAAAATGAACTTCAACTTCTTTCATTGTGGAATTTCCACAATGAATAAAAAGTCGAAGTTCATTATATCATACTATTTTAAAAAAACAAATAAAATATCAAAAATGTTATTTTATAATATTTTTGCACAAAATAATTCAATCTATTATCAGTTTTTAGCACTCCTAATAAACCACCATTTCCAAACAAAGTCCCTTTGCTGGTGCTGTCTCGCCTGCATTCTTACGTTCTTTGCTCTCTAGGATTTCACTCATGGAGTTTGGCTTTCTGATCCCTTCCCCTACTTCAATCAAAGTTCCTACTAAAATCCGAACCATGTTTTGCAAAAATCCATCTCCTACCACTTCAATTACTAACACAGAACCTCTTTCTTCTATATTAATGGATTCAATCGTACGCACTGTGGATTTTTTCATTTTTCGATTCCCACAAAAACTTTTATAATCATGGGTTCCTATCAATTGCTCTGCTGCTTCCTTCATTGCATCTATATTCAAAGCTCGTCCATAATCATATACGGTTCTACGACTAAATACATCCCGTTTTTCTCCTGTTTCAATATAGTAGTTATATTGCTTTTTTACTGCATTTAACCGACTATGAAAACGTTGATCTACTTTTTCTACTTGAAGTATTCGAATATCTTCTGGTAAAAACTGATTTAACTTCTTACGAAGCCGCTCTTCCTTCCACTCTTTCTTCAAGTGAACATTTGCTACTTGTCCTCTCGCGTGAACTCCTACATCCGTTCTACCAGAACCATGAATTTCAACTGATTCCTCTGTAAGCTTACTTAATATTTCTTCTATTTTACCTTGAATCGTATTGGTTGTATTTCCTTGTTTTTGCCAACCATTATAACGAGTTCCTTCATATTGTAAAACCATTTTATAATTCAAACTAGTATCTCCTTTTATTTAAACTTGTTTATGTACATGATTATGATACTACTGAATCAACACATCATCTGTTACCAAACGATAATATGTCTTGGGTCCTTCTTCATAGGATTCATAAACACCTACAATTTCAATGATATCAAATTCTTCTAAGTTTTCATTTTTATTATTAGAAATAAATTCTAACCCTTGAGGACAACAGCCAGTTGCATCATTTATCACAATAAATTGATAGGTTGTGTCTGTTACATTATAGTATTGAGGTTGATATTGACCTACCAATCGAATTACTTTCCCCTCATACGTTGTTGGATTAATCATCATGTCATAGATCTGAGAAAATACCATAGTACTACTCATTTCTGTAATATCAATATCCACCGCTCTCTCTGCAATCGCAACCGTCGTATCTTCTAAGGGTTCTTTTTCCTGAGAAGAACACCCAACTATACTTAACATTATCAAAATATAACAAAATAAAATTATGTTTTTCTTCATTTCTATCTCCTCAATATTTTAGAACACAACATAGAAACAGAAAATATTATTATATTTGCCACTACAATGGTAGACCCAACAGGAGTGCCTACCAAAATAGAAATCAAAATTCCAGCTACTGCACAAACAACCGATATTATTGAGGACGAAATAATTACAGACTTAAAACTTCCAAACAATCGCATAGAAGATAGAGCTGGAAATACAACAAGCGCTGAAATTAGTAATGACCCTACCAGATTCATTGCTGTAACAATTACAGCTGCAATCGTAACTGCAAGTATCAGATTGTAAATATTTGTTTTTAACCCTGTCGCTTTCGCAAAGGATTCATCAAATGTAACTGAAAATATTTTATGATAAAAAATCAAAAATACAGCAATTACAAAAATGGAAAGCCCTGCACTAATCCAAACGTCCGTAGGCGTTAATGTCAAAATCGAAGTTGACCCAAATAGGGTAACACATACATCTCCTGCCAAATTTGTTGAAACAGGAAATAAATTCAATAGCAAATATCCAACTGCCAAAGATCCAACTGACATCATAGCAATTGCAGAATCTCCATTTATCTTCGTATTTTGTCCAATACGTAGCAATAAAATAGCACAAAACGCAGTAAATGGAAATACCAAATAATTTTGATTCGTAAGATCTAATATAGAAGCAATTGCAATTGCGCCAAATGCAATATGGGATAAACCATCTCCAATATAGGATAATCGCTTTAATACAAGAGTCGCACCAAGAAGAGAAGAGCATAATGCAATTAATATTCCTACAACAAATGCATATCTTACAAACGGGTAAGAAAAATATAAGGTTAAGTCTTGAAGAATATTATTCATTTGTTTTACCTCTTAATTTTGATTGATATTCTTTTGTATCAAAGAATTCACAAGTTTCATTTATCTGTAACACATGTTTTGAAAATGGAATTGCATCATTTACATCATGAGTTATCATAATAATGGTTGTTCCTTCTTCATTAAGCATTTTTATCAGTTCGTATAACTCTTTTGTTGATTTCGGATCAAGCCCAGCCGTCGGTTCATCTAACAACAGTACTTTCGTTGTGGCGCACAATGCTCTAGATAGTAGAACGCGTTGTTGTTGCCCACCAGAAAGTCGGCTATATGTTTTATTTTTCAAATCTAAAATCCCTGTTTTTTCCATGTGTTTTAATGCTAGTTGCTTTTCACTACGGTTGTAGAAAGGACGCAACTTGTGTTTGTTTATACATCCTGATAAAACCACTTCCCATACAGAAGCAGGAAAATCCTTTTGAATCTGGGTTTGTTGTGGCAAATACCCGATATCTGTAGACTTTATGGATTCGCCATGTTTAACCACTCCCTCAATCGGAGGTAATAGACCTAAAATTGTCTTTACTAATGTGCTTTTCCCAGCGCCATTTTCACCTACAATACACAGATAATCTCCAACATCAATTGAAAAGTTAATATTTTCTTGAACCATATTTCCATCATACCCTATGGCCAAATTACTACATATAAATTGCTTCATTACCTCTCCCATCTCATTCATCCAAACCTTAATTTAGTGCTTCTGCCAATACTTTAAGATTTTCTTCCATTTGCATCAAATAAGTCGCACCTGCATCTATTTCATCTCTTGAAACCGCTTGCAAGGAATTCATTGTCATAATTGTCGCATCTTTATTTGCACTGTTTTGAATAATCGTTTTCGCAATACTATCATTATCTCCGTCTATTATAAGAATTTCCTTCAAGTCTAATTCATTAACCTTTTCTGTCAAAAATACAATAGTCTCAAAACTTGCTTCTGTTTCAGCGGAACACCCATCAAATGCTGCATAGTATGATATATCATAATCGTCAAGAAGATATCGGAATGGGAATCGATCTGCAAACAAAACAAATTCTCTTGAAGCTTGATTTAGGGTTTCTTCATAAACTTTATCTAATTCTTCCAACTGCTCAATATACACTTGCGTATTCTCTTCATAGGAATCCGAATTAGGTTCATCTAACTCTCGAATATATGGTAATATACTTTCGCACATATGGATTGCATTATTAACAGACAGCCAAACGTGTTCATCATAAACCACTTCTCCATGCTCATGATTATGCTCTTCTTCATG
>CAYJKD010000232.1:0-4148 GCA_964370595.1 uncultured Lachnospiraceae bacterium | reverse complement strand
CCACCTAAATTCTATATTCTAAAATAAACTTAATTTGCAACTTGAACCATGCTGTATCTCACTACAGAACCACGGTACTTGTAACCTTTTTGAAGCTCAGTGGTAATCTCATTCTCCCCATATGCTTCATCTTCCACATGCATCACAGCATTGTGAAGATCTGGATTAAACTGCTCTCCTACAGCTGGAATCACTTCCACTCCTGCATCTTCCATCGCTTTTACGAATTGCTTATATATCATCTCGATTCCTTCTGCAAATGGACTTCCTTTTGCATCTTCTGGAATTGAAGTTAATCCTCTTTCGAAATTATCAAGCACTGGTAGGATTTTTTCAACCATATCCTTTGCGCCCATTTCATACATTGAGCTTTTTTCCTTTTCACTTCTTTTACGGAAATTATCAAACTCAGCCATTTGTCTCATCAGACGATCTTGTAATTCTTCTATCTGTATGTCTTTTTTGTCTTTTTTCTGTGTAGGAACTTCTACCTCTGCTTCAGCCGATTCTTCTGCAGCAACCTCTTCCACTACATCTTCTATTATCTCTTCATTTACAACTTCTGTATCATCCATGACCGCTTGTTCCTTTTTGCTCATTTCTAATCCCTTTCCTCTTGCTTATACGTCAAATCTAATTGTTTCATCAAATGTTTCAACGTATTTACCACTTTATCATAATCCATTCGCTTAGGACCAATTACTCCGATTGTTCCTCGGATTCCTTCTCCAAGTTCATAGTTTGCTGTTACTACGCTACAATCCTTCATACTCTGTACGGGTGTTTCATTTCCTATATAGACTTGAATTCCATTATTGGATTGTCCTTCATTTACATCTGCTATCAGTTCTTGCAGAAGTTCCTTTTGCTCTAGTGTATTGATCAATTCACTGGCTCTTTGTCCTTCACTAAGCTCTGGATATCTGAAAATATTCGTCGCACCACTGGTGTAAATATTCAAGTCATCCTGGTCATTTTTAATCGCATCTGCCACTTCATTTAAAGCCAAATCGACGATATGACTATGGGCTCCCGCTTGATCTTTTAACTTAGCTATCACACTTAAATTAATCTCATCAATCGTAAGACCATTTAAACTGCTGTTCAGTAAGATATTTAAGTTTAGTAAATCTTCCGCTTCAATCTCTTCTGGTACTTGTACCATAGTGTTTTTGATTAAATTCCCCTCTACCACTACTACAATAAGTAGTTTCTGTGGTTCTACTTGAGAAAGCTGAATAAACTTAAGTTTGTTCTTATGATACTGTGGACCACTAATCATCGCAGCATAATTTGTATTGGTTGCAAGTAACTGTGCTAGTCTTTTCAGAACTAATTCAACTCGGTCTACTCGTTGAATCATCAATTCCTTTACTTCTGAAATTTGCTGTTCTTTTTCTTGCATAATCTGATCTACATAGAAGCGATACCCTTTATCCGATGGAATTCTTCCTGCTGAAGTATGCGGTTGCATAATGTAACCCATCTCTTCTAAATCAGACATCTCATTGCGAATGGTTGCAGAACTGAGTTTCAAATCAATAAACTTCGAAATCGTTCTTGAGCCAACTGGTTCACCAGTTTCAAGATATGTTTTTATAATTGCTCTTAATATTGTGACTTTTCTTTCGTCTAAGCTCATATCTTTTCCTCCATTCACTTGTTAGCACTCAATCGGATAGAGTGCTAACACCGATAACCATACTATACTCTTTGTTGAAATATTTGTCAAGCGTATTTTAATTTTTTATACTTTAAAATATAACCGTTCAACCATAACCATTCATAAATGAGCAAAGCGACTAAATATTTTATGAAAAATAGCCGATCTGAATTACATTATAATAGGTAATAACAAGAAAAAAAATACGGTTCAATGTGTGAAATCATCAATTTTTACTTGACTTTTAACAGAATTGTAATATAATAGAAATCATTACACAATACAATTAATAAATCTGTATTATTTTGCATAACAGCATTCGCTGATTCTACGGAAGCCACTGAAGCTCCTAAAAGCACAGAGGAAAGTGTAGAGGCACTGCGTGTTGCACCTGGTACTGCAACAGATGCATTTATCATAACAACTACTGAAATTGTATCGGATTTACCTCCATTAGCACCTGTTCCTATGACAGCTACTAGCCATGGCACCTCACTTGGTATGTTTACTACCACAGGATACTGCAATTGTTCAAAATGTTCTGGTGGCCATACTCATACATACTCTGGTACAGTTCCAACTGCCCATCATACAATTGCTGCTGATCTTAATCTTTATCCAATTGGAACAAAGCTTATAATCGAAGATATTGTTTATACCGTAGAAGATAAAGGAAGTTCTGTGAGAGGCAATCATATCGATATTTATTACAGTTCTCATAGTGAAGCCCTTAATCATGGAAGAAAACAATTAGAAGTCTTTTCTACAATTCAATAACAACAACTCATCTAAGTGTTACAAAGATTATTTCTTTGTAACACTTTTGTTATATTTGTAATCATCTCTAAATTCATATCTAAACTTATATTATATAAATCCCAACAAATTCATATCATGTCGAAGTGTGTTTTTTCGTATATACGAATAAAATATGCCTGTTTTTCGCTTAAAATAGAAAAAACCTTGACAAATCTGAAATTTAGTGTAAAATATATCTTTGTTACATCTTGTTACAAAAGTATTACAAATATTTATTTAAAGTGAATAAATGGTTTCATTTTAAATGCGCACTATGAAAGGAAATTATTATGTTTAAGAAAAAATTACTTTTGGCAGTTTCAACTCTTTCCATGCTAGTAAGCTTGAGTGTTTCCACTGTTGCATTTGGATCCACATACCCTGATGGCTACTTTGATGAAATGGACGGGGATACCATCATTGGATGGGGATGGGATGATGAATCTCCAAATACTGCTATTCCAGTAGAAATATCTATAAAAAACAAAAGCACTGGAGAAATTGTAAAGGAATATAATCCAATTGCAGCTACCTATCGCTCTGATTTAGAAGAATTCGGCATTGGAAATGGTAGACATGGTTTTACATTAGATGTCGACTGGGACATGCTTCCTGCTGCTGTTTATGAGATTGAAGGGGAAGTGAATGGGAAGGACTTCATGAATACCCAAACCTACGCCAATGGAGATGTACCTCTTTCTGTTGTTGACATGTCAAGAGATTTAACTCCTCTACATGCAACTGCTCCACTAACTGCTACTGCAATTTCTAACTCAAACCTTATTTCATTGGGTACTTATAAAACAACTGCTTATTGTTCTTGTACTTCTTGCTCTGGCAAATGGGGGAACCTCACAAGTACAGGTGTTACTGCAAGAAGCAATCATACCATTGCTGTAGACCCTGGAGTTATTTCTTACGGAAGCAAGATTATGATTGACGGCATTGTCTACACAGCAGAAGACAAAGGTGGTGGGGTAAACGGAAAGCATATTGATATCTATTTCGATTCTCATAGCGCTGCCTTACGCTACGGAAGACAGTATGTAGAAGTTTTCTTAGTAAAATAAAACAAACCTTAAAATACCGACTTTATATTGTTAGATTTAGAATCTAACAATATAAGGTCGGATTTTTATTATACTCTTTTATTTCAAATTTATTGTACCATTCTTTTATATCATAAAAAAAGCGAAGTGGATGCCCACTTCGCAATAAAATCTAATATTATAAAACCTTACTAAATGCTTTTATCTCTTATTTATACTCTTTTTCAAGGATAACTGTATCATCTGCATTTACATACTCTACAACTACTGCTTCAATTGTTGGAACAACTGTTCTTGCAGATGTTAATGTAGCTTCAAACGTTGCAGTTTGTGCATCTAATTGCTCTGCTGCACTTGTTTTTGTAACTTCTAATTGCTCTGCAGGAATCTCTTCTAAGAATTTATATTGATATACAAGTTTGTTATCTCTTGCAATAATATCAACTGCCATTCCCATTGCTGTGAATTGAGCTTCCATTTCACTTAATACGCTTTTTGCTTCAGCTGCAAATGCTTCTAATGTCATTTCGCCTTCTGCTACTGCTTCTGTTGCCTCTTCCGCTACAGTTGTCTCTTCTTCTGTTGTTGTCTCTTCCGCTACTGTTGTCTCTTCCGCTACTGTTGTTTCTACTGCTGCT
>CAYJKD010000231.1:0-4162 GCA_964370595.1 uncultured Lachnospiraceae bacterium | reverse complement strand
CCATTGATAATTACAAGCTTACTTTTTTCAATTTTTGTAATATTGGAAAAGGCCACTGGGATAATTCCCAATGACCTCATTGTCTGGTTGTTTTTATTTGTTAGGTAAATACTACCACCTCATAATATCGGTGTCAATTTAAATTTACCAATTTGTACTTCATGCACAAACACTGATATTAATCTTCTGCATTTGCTTTACGATCAGGACAGCCAAGACTTAACCATCTCAGGTATCCACTGATAAACAGATCAATTCCTCCATCTAGTACCATCGATGTATTTCCACTCTCAGTACCAGTTCGAAGATCTTTTACCATAGTATATGGTTGTAACACGTAGGACCTAATTTGATTTCCCCATCCTATATCCGTTACTGCACCACGAATATCTGATAATTTATCTTCATTTTCCTGTTGCTTCAATAGGTAAAGTTTTGCCTTTAACATTTGCATTGCTTTATCTTTATTTTGGAACTGAGAACGCTCATTTTGACATTGTACTACCACTCCACTTGGAATATGGGTAATACGAATCGCTGAAGATGTTTTATTGATATGCTGACCACCAGCACCACTTGCACGGTAAGTATCAATTCTCAAATCATCTTGATTAATCTCGATATCGATATCCTCTTCAATATCTGGCATAATATCACAAGATACAAAAGAAGTTTGTCTCTTTCCTGCTGCATTAAAAGGAGAAATTCGTACCAAGCGATGTACACCTCGCTCAGATTTCAAATATCCATACGCATTTTCTCCATTGATTTGGATGGTAACCGATTTAATTCCAGCCTCATCTCCATCTAAGTAATCAATTACTTCTGTACTATAGCCCATTTTATCTGCCCATCGGCAGTACATACGATAAAGCATACTACACCAATCACAAGATTCTGTTCCTCCAGCTCCTGCATTTAGTCGTAGAATTGCATTGCATTTATCATACTCTCCAGAAAGTAGTGTTTGCAGACGCAGCTTTTCTAATCTACTTTCTAAAGATGTGATCATTTCTTGAATTTCAGGAATTAGCGATTCATCATTCTCCTCATATCCCATTTCAATCATCACTTGAATATCTTCATATTCTCTCTCTAAGACACGATAGAGTTCTACTGTATCTTTTAGATTTTTTGCCTCGCGAACCAACTTAGTCGATTGCTCTGGATCATTCCAAAAATCTGGTTCCTCCATAGACTTATCTAATTCATCGATTCGTCTCACTTTGCCATCTAGGTCAAAGTGAATCCCTCACTTCCACTAATGGTTTTTCAAAGGTTGATAATATGTATTTAAACTGATCTAATTCTACCACTGTGTCACCTTCTTTCTTTTTCTATTTTATCTAAAGCCCATCATTTTACCTTACTCAATGATGGGCTTTCTCACTAAACTCGTGTTATACACTCGTTAAGTGTTCAATGCCTAAACTACAGCACGTCCATGGCATTGCTTGAATTTTTTTCCACTTCCACATGGGCATGGATCATTTGGATACACTTTGATATCTTCACGTTTCTTCGGTGCACGTGCAAGTGACTCATCTTTATTGGTTCCTGTTACTTTCGCCGCTGGCTCTCTCTCAACTTTTTGCTCTACTCTTACATGGAACAAGATTCTAACAGTCTCCTCACGAACTGTAGCAATCATTTCCTCAAACATATCATAAGCTGTCATTTTATATTCCACTGCTGGATCTTTTTGGCCATATGCTTGCAATCCAATTCCTTGGCGAAGTTGATCCATATCATCAATATGGCTCATCCACTTATTATCCATAACCTTAAGAAGGACCACTCGCTCAAGTTCACGCATTTGCTCTGCTTCTGGAAACTCTGCCTCTTTTGTTTCATAAAGCTTAATCGCTTCTTCTTTCAGCATATGTTGTAATTCGTTTTTCTTCGTTACTTGATGTGTTTCTCTTGTAATTTTCTTTACTGGGATAATTGGAACTAAAATAGTATTCAATTCCTCTAAATCCCACTTGTCATTTGTTTGCTCATCTGGAATTGACATATCCACAGCATTTTCAACAATATCGGTAATCATCTTAAGCACCAATGCGCGCATGTTATCTCCATCAAGTACTTTGCGTCTTTCTGCATAGATTACTTCTCTTTGCTCATTGTTTACTTCATCATACTTTAATAGATTTTGGCGAATTCCAAAGTTGTTATTTTCAATCTTCATCTGTGCTTTTTCGATTGCATTAGTAAGCATCTTATGTTCAATTTGCTCTCCATCTTCAACCCCAAGTGCATTAAACATTGTCATCAAGCGATCCGAACCAAATAAACGCATCAAATCATCTTCTAAAGAGATATAGAATCTTGATAAACCTGGATCTCCTTGACGCCCTGCTCGACCTCTCAACTGGTTATCAATACGTCTTGATTCATGTCTTTCTGTACCGATAATTCGCAAACCACCAAGGCTCTTTGCTTCATCATCTAGCTTAATGTCCGTACCACGACCTGCCATGTTAGTTGCTATTGTAACAGCTCCTACTTGTCCTGCATCTGCAACAATTTCCGCTTCTAGTTCATGGAATTTTGCATTAAGTACCTTATGCGCTACACCTTTTTTCTTCAACATAGCACTTAGCATTTCAGATGTTTCAATTGTAATGGTACCAACTAAAACTGGCTGTTTCTTTTCATAAGATTCTACCACTTCATTTACAACTGCTTCATATTTTTCTTTTCTTGTTTTATAAACCACATCATTTTGGTCTTGACGTGCAATTGGACGGTTGGTTGGAATTGAAATTGCATCCATACCATATGTATTACGAAACTCTTTTTCTTCTGTAAGAGCTGTACCTGTCATTCCTGACTTTTTCAAAAATTTATTAAAGAAGTTTTGGAATGTAATTGTTGCTAGTGTTTTGCTCTCTCTCTTTACCTTAACCTTTTCTTTTGCTTCAATCGCTTGATGCAAACCATCAGAGTAACGACGACCTGGCATAATACGTCCTGTAAATTCGTCAACAATCATAACTTCATCATCTTTTACTACATAATCTTTATCTTTAAACATCAGATTATTTGCACGAAGTGCTAAAATTGTATTGTGCTGAATTTCTAAATTAGAAGGGTCTGCAAGGTTTTCAATACGGAAAAATTCCTCAACTTTTCTTACACCTTCGGCTGTCAGGTTAACGATTTTGTCTTTCTCATTAACGATGAAATCCCCGCTCTCTTCAATATCTTCTCCCATAAGAGCATTCATTTTTGAGAATTCTCCAGATGCTTCTCCTCGCACTAACTGACGCGCTAACACATCACACACCTCATAAAGTTTTGTGGATTTTCCGCTTTGTCCAGATATAATAAGAGGAGTTCTCGCCTCATCGATTAAAACAGAGTCTACCTCATCAATGATTGCGTAATCTAGTTCACGAAGTACCATTTGCTCTTTATAAATTGCCATATTATCTCTTAGGTAATCAAATCCAAGTTCATTGTTTGTTACATAGGTAATATCACAAGCATAAGCTTCTTTTCTCTCAGATGGTGTCATTGAATTCAGCACCACACCAACCTTCAATCCTAGGAATTCATGTACTTGTCCCATCCACTCAGCATCACGATTAGCAAGGTAATCATTGACAGTGACAATGTGTACGCCCTTTCCACTTAATGCATTCAAATATGCAGGCGCTGTCGATACAAGGGTTTTTCCCTCTCCAGTTCTCATCTCTGCAATACGACCTTGATGGAGAACAATTCCTCCAATCAACTGTACTGGATAATGTTCCATATTAAGAGTTCTTCTTGATGCTTCTCTTACAGTTGCAAAAGCTTCTACCAAAATATCATCTAGGGTTTCCCCTTTTTCTAGTCTTTCTTTAAATAGTCTTGTTTGATCCCTTAAGGATTCATCCGATTTTTCCATCATAGTTGATCGCATACCTTCAATCTTTTCTACAATGGGATATATCGCCTTTAATTCACGTTCACTATGAGTGCCAAAAAGTTTCTCAATGAGATTCATATCACATTCTCCTACATCATTATTTATATAAAATTTGCCTATTTCTGTCATTTCTATTGATAGTCAATCTTATACATTGTATCACTAAGTATTTATTTATTCAATGTTAATCCACGTATGTTCATAAAAAATTAACTTTCCTTACAGAGTTCCTACTTTGATTAC
>CAYJKD010000230.1:0-4195 GCA_964370595.1 uncultured Lachnospiraceae bacterium | reverse complement strand
TCAGGGGCATATAGAGGCTATGGTGCGACACAAGGAACCTTTGCACTAGAGTCGATTATTACAGAACTAGCAAATGAAATCGGAATGGACCCTGTGGTTATCCGTGAAAAAAATATGGTAAAACAAGGCGATATCATGCCAGCATACTATGGAGAGACCGCTGAAAGCTGTGCTCTAGATCGATGTATGAATCGAGCAAAGGAATTGATGAAGTGGGATGAAAAATTTCCAGTTAGAAATTTAGGAAATGGAAAAATTCGAGGTGTAGGAGTTGCGATGTCAATGCAAGGTTCTGCAATTGCTGGAATTGATGTTGCTTCTGCAGCAATTAAATTAAATGATGATGGATTTTACACACTCATGATAGGCGCAGCAGATATGGGAACGGGATGTGATACTACATTAGCTCAAATTGCAGCAGACTGTCTGGGATGTTCCATTGATAATATTATTGTTCATGGAGTGGATACGGATGCTTCCCCTTATGACTCAGGGTCTTATGCTTCAAGTACAGCTTATTTAACAGGAATGGCCACTGTAAAAACCTGTGAGGCAATGGTAGATAAAATAATAAAAAAAGGTGCAGAATATTTATCTTCTACACAAGAAGATGTGGATTTTGATGGAAAATTTGTATTTACACTAGATGGGAAAAAATCCATTTCATTAGCTGACATAGGAAATAATATTATGTGTAATAATGATACAACATTAGAAGCATCAATGACACACACTTCGCCGACTTCGCCACCGCCATTTATGGTTGGAATGGCAGAGGTTGAGCTAGATCAAGAAACAGGCGCGTATGAGTTAGTTGATTATGTTGCAGTTGTAGATTGTGGAACTGCAATTAATCCTAATTTAGTAAGAGTGCAAATAGAAGGTGGATTGGTTCAAGGAATTGGAATGGCAATGTATGAAGATGTTACTAGAAGCGAGCGTGGTCAGGTATTTGAAAATAGTTTTATGCAATATAAAATACCTTCAAGATTAGATGTGGGAAATATTCGAGTTGAATTAGAAGAGAGTTATGAGCCTAGTGGCCCCTTTGGTGTAAAATCAGTAGGGGAAATTGTAATTAACACACCTTCTCCAGCGATTGCAGCAGCAGTTCAGGCTGCATCAGGAGTGTGGATTAGAAACCTTCCGATTACTCCAGAAAAAATATTTAATCTTATGAAAAAAACAAATATCTAAACAAATATTGAAAAGGACATTAAGAGGAAAAAGAAGGAATAAACACAAATATGTGTAATTCCTTCTTTTTTGTGGAATAATGGATTACCCTTTTCTACAAAGCACTTCAAGTCGTGTTAATAAAACAGTTAGATTATAAGGTTTTCGTAACCAATCATCTGCTCCGATTTTCAAAATTTCTACTTCGTTATCAAAGGATGATATCATTACAAATTTACAGTTTCGGTTATGTGTTTTGTTGTTTTTTATAAAACTATGAACTTGGTCTCCAAACGCGTCCATGGAAATAATAATAATTGCAGGGGTTTTTTCTTCAAGGATGCATTGTGCTTCAAGTAAATCAGAACAAGTGGTTACGGAATATTTATTGCGAACAAGCACTCGTTTGACCATATCAGAAAGCAATTGATTATCATCTACTAAAAGTATATTTACAAGATCCAAATTAGATATCCTCCTTTCCAATTAAATATGATGAGGAATTTATTCATCAATATCAGAATCAAAGTCGGTTTCATTTGGTTCTGAGGTATCATTTATCGTAGTTGCATTTTCGATAGAATTATTTTTTTTCTTTTTCAAAGATTGTGCCCCAAGTACAGCACCAGCTCCAAGAATAGCTCCGGTAGCACCAGCACCCATGCTCGCTGAGTCAATTTCGATATTAGGCAAAGGAGAACTAGTTGCACTAGAAAAGTCTGTATCACCGTTGCCAAAATAAGCATTTTGAATCTGTATTTCAGGTTCGTGTGTTCCAGTAGCATTTTGTCCGCTAGTATAGTTCATAGAAGAGGAATATCCAGCAGTAGGAGATGCATTACTTGAGCTATCTTGAACAACAATTACAACTGGATTTTTATAACAATCTTGCTTATAGGCTTTTGTTTCTTGCGCACGCTTTACAGAAGCACTTTCAGAAGACTGATAGGATTCTTGGATTGTTCCGATGAGAGCGCTGCAAGCATTGATATTAGATGCCATTTCTTCTAAATGTTTGCATAATATTTTTAAATCAGAACAAAAATCGGTAAAAGCTGTATTTGTTGCAAGGCTAGAAGCAGTAGACTGAATATCAGAACCATAGGTATTGATTTTTGTTGCTAAGTTTTTTAATAAATCAGATTGTTGTGCTAATACATCATAAGATACTTTATATGTGCTCATATTAAATCCTTCCTATAACATGGTATTAGTGGGTAAAGAAGGTAGTTTTTCAGCAGCAGATTCAATGGATGCTTCACTTGCCTCATAGGTATCAGCAATTTCATATAAGACACGTATTGTGTTGTCTAATGTCATCATATAGTCGTTACATTTATTACTAAGGGGTGCAAATCCTGCATAGAATGCTTCGGCAGCTTGCCCTGTCCAAGTGCTTTTTAAGCGTTCATTTTCTTTGGTTGCTTGTGATAAACAGGTGGAGTAAGATTTATAAACCTTTGACATTTCAGAAGCCATTTCTCGTAACTTCGCAACATCAACTTTCATTGAGCCTTCATTTGTCATGATTTTTTCCTTTCGACATATTATTTTTTATGATTTATCCTTTTGCAAGTGTAGACTTGATCATATCACTTACTTGATTTTCAGATTTTGAATAGTTTGTAGCAATTGTACTAAGGGTTTGTGAAGTAGTAGTCATAAGTTTGCTCATTTGTTGTAACTCAGGATAACCTTGTTCAAACGCTCTAAGATAATGGGTGGCAGCTTCTCCTTGCCACAAATTATTAAGGCTACTCATTAGTTCTGATAATTTTTTTTCATTGGCAAACATCGTACTACCAATTTTTTCGAATTCATCAGCAACAGATTTAAGTTGTTGCATATTTACAGTTGTTGCCATATATATTCCTCCATTTATACGATAGATTATGAATCTCTATATTCTTTGAACTGCATTAGCAGCAGCAGCTTCTGCTTGTTGCATTTTTTTTGCAGAGGCATGTAAATAGTCACTGCATTGAGCTAAATATTTTCCTTGATTTTTCAATTGCTCTGATACATCAGATAAATACATAATAAATAGCTTTGCACTGTTACCAGACCAAGAAGCTTCAATATTTTTGATGATTTCTTCGATTTCTTTACAGCTTTGACTTTGCATTGTTGCAGCAATCGTATTTAGGTCATTGGCTTTTGCAATGGTGTTACTATAATCAAACGTTATTTGTGACATAAACAGTATCTCCTTTCTCAGAACAGTGCTACATCATCGAAGATGAATCGAATTGAAGTGATTTTCCTGCATCTGAAAGCTGTTTTTCTGTATTTACATAAATTCCAGCTACCTCATTAAGTGTTTTTGGATATGATTGGAGGTTACTCAACAATAAACTACACCCAGTATTCATTGCATTTGCCATAGCTTTTATATTATTGGAACCATCCCCTTGCCATACATTTCGAAGAGAATTTACACCATTGAAATAAGCATTCATACTTTCTTCAAGAGTTTTTATTGTAGCAGTAATTGCTTCGGCAGTTTCAGTAAAGGCTTTCACATCAACCTTAAGTTCGTTATCATTTGCCATATTAAATTAGTCCTTTCTGTAGAAATATAGCGATATATTTAGTTTCTTGGAAGCGCTTTTATTTTATCTGCAACATCGAGTTCTGACTGTTCATAAGTTCTAGCCATTTCTTTTAATAACTCACAGAATTCTAGCATTTGGCTAGTTAATTCATTAAATGCATCAAGATCTGTGTTATACGAATCCATAATTAATGATTTGCTCTCGGAAATCCATTGTTTATCAAGTGATAAAATCGCATCAGAAAATTTTTGACCACAGCTTTTAACCACTGAAATTTCTTTTTCCATAGTTGAAGCTGTAGAAATGATTTTATCAGAATCTATATTACTCATTGTTCCCATATAATAGCATCCTTTCTATCCTTTATTTATCAATACAATTATGATGTAAGAATCAAAAGGTATGTTATTGTTCACACGGTGTATTCATAAATGGGCAAAGATACCTGATTTTGATAAAAAACA
>CAYJKD010000229.1:3945-4225 GCA_964370595.1 uncultured Lachnospiraceae bacterium | reverse complement strand
TGTATTAGGACGTGATATTTTGTTGCAAGAAGATGATGTAGCACGTAGCGAATTATATGAACGCTATATTGCTGCTTTTGATTCTTTAGACACGAAAATGAATGCTTACCAGAGTGGATTAACTGGAGCGGAAGCTACAAACTTTGCTACTATTATCGATTGGAAAAATGCGTATAAAAGTTCAATGATCTTATCTGCTGATTTAAAAAATGAAGGTGGACAAGATGCAGAAGCCTTGCAAGCACTTCGAAGTGTAACTCCTGTCGCAAATGATTTTTTT
>CAYJKD010000229.1:0-3935 GCA_964370595.1 uncultured Lachnospiraceae bacterium | reverse complement strand
AATCAAAAAAAGCAGAAGAAGCCGTCGTTACAAAGGACCAATTAGTTCTTTCTACCTTTATTTTTAACGTACTTCTTTCCGTTTTAACAATCTTTCTAATATTTTATCTTCTAAGGTTTTTAGCTAATTCTCTTGCAAAAAAATTAAGTACTGTAGAAGATATGGTTACACATATTGCAAACACAGGCGATATGGAAGTTGAAATTTCACAAGATTACTTAACAAATGATGAAGTTGGCAAAATTTTTGCTTCAACTAAAAAACTTCAAGATCGACTAAATGAATATTCTAATGTAGTTTCACAAATGGCCCAAAAAGATTATACCGTTAATATTACACCTCTATCTTCAAAAGATAAGCTTGCCCATAGCATTCTTGATGTTCTGAAAGCAACAAGTGGTGTTGTACAACAAATCAAAACCTCATCCACGCAAGTACATGAAGGTGCGAAGCATATGAGAGATTTCTCTACGGGATTAACCGATGGTACACAAATGCAAACCAGAGCACTTGATTCCCTTTCAAATGAAGTATCTTCCATTACCAATCAAGTCATTACTAGTAAAGATATTGTTGGTAATACGAATGAAGTCATTGCAAAAACAAGTCAAACATTACAAGAAGGCCAACAACAAATAAAATCCTTACTAGAAGAAATGCAAGAAACAAAGAACTTATCAGATCGTATCCAAAGCATTGTTAAAACAATTGATGGAATTGCTTTCCAAACAAATATTTTAGCTTTAAACGCTTCTGTTGAAGCTGCACGCGCAGGATCTGCTGGTAAAGGCTTTGCGGTTGTAGCAGAAGAAGTACGTACACTAGCAGAAAATAGTGCTCAAGCTGCAAAAGATACTTCAAAACTAATCCAAACAGTTGGAAAATCCATTGAACACGGACTAGAAAAAGCGGAAACGGCCACATCTACTATTTTGCAAGTTGGAGAATATACACAACGCATTAGTTCTATGATGGAAGATGTTGTTCACTCATCCGATAAGCAAACAACTATGATTTCTCGCGTTTCAACAGAACTTCACAATATCACAAGGATTGTTGACGACAATACTGTTGTTTCTAGCCAAGGCAGTTCATTAAGCAATCAACTATCCTCACAAGCAACTGAATTACAGTTAACTTTAGATGGTTTTCATTTACCATAAAACAAAAAACAGGGAAGCTTATTACAAAAGCGCTTCTCTGTTTTTTTGTTTTAATCATTTTTCATCACATTGTAAAGTTCATTTTTTATATCGTCTAAAGAACAATTCAAATACTTTACAGTATTATTTAAATCCATTGTATTTTTATCATTCACATATAGTGCAGCATTCGATTCTTCAGCAAGTTTTTTTATTTCTGTAGCAACAACTGCAAAGCCAACTCCTGCTTGCCCAGCATGTGCAGCCTCAATACTAGCATTAATTGCAATCAACTTTATTTGGGTAGCAATACCATTTAGTTTTTTATTAGAAGTTGCATTATTATTAATGGTATCATTAATATTGAATACGTGATTTTGAAATTCTTCAAATTTAACTTCAAATTCTTTTAACTTTTCATGAATTTCAACTTTCGCATAACGATTACAATTTGCATTATGATTTTTGCCTAAAGCAACTGCTTTTACAAACTCTTTGCAGCTCCCATACCCACAGCTAAAACAATTAATATTTCTATCCCTTTCACTAAATTTACCTAATGAAATATATACTTCTTCCATTTCTTTTGAAAGAGGCTCTTGAACGCGCATGCTTTGGTTCGTATATTTACGAATAAAATCATTTAAATTTAGATTTGCTTCAAAATAAGCAAATAGTTTTTCTCCTTGTTCTTTTGTAACGTTTGATTTATTTGCATTTGTATTATAATCTATGCTATTTTGAGAAATATTTTTTTCAGTCCCAGTTCCAAGATTACATCCATGCGAACAATTAAGAACATCTACTAAAAGAGGAACTGGTCTTCGACCGAAAACATCTCTTGCATACTCCTCAAAATAATGCTCCACATGACGAATCCCTTCTACTTGCTTTACCCAAACCTCATCCCCTAGATAAAAATGTACATTTTCTTTCAATCCACCTGGTCTTGAAAAAGCAAATCCCCATGAACCTTCCAAGTTATCATACTTTGCACTTTTATATTTATTTAGATCAATATTATTCGTAGCAATATATTCTTTTAGCGCAGCATAAGTAACATTATAACTAATATTTCCTTGAGTATTTTCATCATTAAATTCATATGTTTTTCCAATACAAGGAGATAGAAATGCTATTTTATCATTAACACCCTTATATTTTTTCAAGTAAATTGCTGTACAAAGTGCAGGGCTATGAATCGGTGATAGATATGAAATTAGTTGTGGTTTAAACTGCTCAATGTATTTTACGATTACTGGACATGGCTGGGCGATAACTGCTTTCAAGTTATTTTGTTTAATCGCTTTAATATAACCCCAAGTGCAAATATCAGCTCCATATGATACATCATAGATTAAACGTACTCCTTTATTCTTTAAAAAGCCAAATATTTGATTAAGATTGCTAAAATTCGTTCGAGCAGCAGGTGCTACTACAATCGAAATGGGAATTCCTGCTTCTAAATCATCAAAAAATTGTTGAATATCGTCTTTATATCCCCTAGCTTCATGATCACAAATATCAATGCATTCTCCACATCCTATACACAACTCTGAATCAACATGAATTTTATTGCTACCAGAATCTCGACAGGCATAATTTGCACCTACTGGACATTTAAATACACATTTATTACACCCGACACATTGTTCTTCATTCGTAAAAATAACTTTATCATTCATGACTCTTCTTCCTTTCATTTATATCCATCTAAATTATATATGGGAATCGCTAATTAAAAACCCATCTATATTAGTCAGTATAACACAATTCCAGAAAATTGATAATATAATTTCTAATACAGCACAAGTGATTATTTATTATTACAAAATTCCAATATTTCATTATTATTTAAAAGTTTTTTTCATAATATTCATATTATAATTATTGTTTTTTTCTATTAAAGTGATATAATTAATACATCTGTAAATATAATTAATCGTGAAAGAGGTGTTCTTAACATGAAGACAATCAAAACTAAAATTTTAGTATCTATGCTTTCGTTAGTCCTTGCAGTCGTTCTTACCATTAGTATATCTTCAATTACGAGTACTCATTCTAGTACTTTGTTTGCACTTGAGGAATCTATGGAAGTTACTGCCTCTACCGCTGGACTGTTAGTCCAACAGCAATTAGAGAACTATAGAGATATGGCAATTGAATTTTCACATGATGAAGTTTTTCAAACCATCCTCTCCAATCCCAATGATCCAAATTATGCTACAGTTAATACTAATTTAGAAAATAGAGCTACAGAGTTAGCCCGGCGTCATGGCTTTTCCGGTGTCTATGTTTTAGACAAAAATGGAACTGTTCCCTATAGCGGAATTGATGCTAGCTCAAGAGAATATTATAAAATAGCTCGAGACCAAGGAGAAACCCATATTACTGACCCACTGGTAAACATTACCACTGGTGGTCTTGACATGTTTTCTGCTGCTCCTATTCATGATGCTAATGGTAATTTTATTGGATGTGTAGCCATTGGTATTGACCCTGGAGTTTTTTCAGAAATAATTGCAGATATACGAATCGGTGCAAACAGCACTTCTGGTGTTATTGATCGCACGGGTACTACGGTTGCTCATACAAACTCTGAGGAAGTATACGACCGCGTTAATACGATTGAATTAGCAAAATCCGATTCATCCCTAACTCCAATTGCTGGATTGTTACAAGATGCAGTTAATGGAAATTCTGGATTCGGTGAATACACCTATGATGATGGAACTAAATTTATGTCCTACGCTCCAATTCCTGGTTCAAACGGATGGTCTGTATTCATCTCAG
>CAYJKD010000228.1:0-4270 GCA_964370595.1 uncultured Lachnospiraceae bacterium | reverse complement strand
TCAAGTTTCTGTTCGTAGGTTCAAGAATTTCGCTACACCACTTCCTTCATCTATACCATTACTGACACAAACTTGTGGTTCACTGCACTTGGCGGTAAATACCCATGGTCGAACTTGCACCGACTAGATTAGTGCCATGCTGGGCACACTAAAAAAAGGTACTTACTTGCATTCAAGCAAATAAATACCTTTAAATCTACTTTTATTATTCAGCTGACATCAAATCAATTAAGTTTTGTGTTTTCGCCTTAGTAGCTAAGATACCACCGTTACCCCAAAGTTCTCCATCTACTGTGAAAACATTTCCTGCTTGGTTAGCTGGCATCATTTCCCATAACGGATTGGTTAAAATTTCATCAGTGAATGCTTTTTCTTCACCTTCAGCTACATCTTCTGTTACCGAATATCCTGGTAAGAAAACAACATAATCAGATTCAAGTTGTGGTAGAATTTCAAAAGAAATAGCAAGTTCATCAGCTGTTGACTGAGCAATTACTAACTCTTCAGCCTTAAGACCTAAATCAGCATATAAAAATCCACTCATATCATTGCCTTCACTCGGATAAAGTCTTAATTCTTTTCCTTTAACACGAAGCATAGCAAGTGATGAATCTCCCATAAGTTCACTTAACGTAGCTTTTGATGTTTCAATAAAATCTTCATATTCGGCAATTTTTGTTTCAACTTGTTCAGATTGATTCGTAATTGCTCCTATTCTACGCATAGTATCTAAGAAATCAGCAGTTTCAATTCCATGATAGAATGGAACTGTTGGCGCAATTTGAGAATATCTATCATATGTAGTTTCATCTATACCACCAGCATTTACAATAATTAAATCTGGCTCTTGAGCTAAAAGTTGCTCCATATTAACAGAATTATCATGCTCTACTACATCAAGTCTTTCGATGCCACGCGCATCAATAATATCATTAAAAGAATAGTTATAGTATGTAGTCATGGCTTTAATTGGTACTTCAGTAGCAAGAGTTGAGTCCATTAGATGTATAGATACAATACTTTGTGGGTCAGCCGGAACGATCGTTTCTCCAAAGTCGTGAGTAACTTGTTTTTCTCCAGTTGAAAGTTCTACGATACCGTCCATGAGAACTGTACCTTCCTCATTGATTTGCTCTGCTACTTCGCTTGTATCACTTGGAGTTTCATCTGTGTTTGTAACAGGTTCAGTTGGAGTTCCACAAGCTGTAAGCATTGAAAATGCCAAAACAGTCGCCATTAATAAATTAATTTTTGATTTCATTTTTTTCTCCTTAATTTTTATTTATATAACCCGTAAGGTATGCAAAGTGGTGTGTTGGATTTTTCGTTGATAACAATATCCGCTTTAATTCCAAAAACCTTAGCACAAACCTCAGGTGTTATAACATCAGTAGGTATTCCTTCTTTTGCTACAATGCCCTCTTTAATGGCAACAATATAATCTGCATATTGTGCAGCTTGGTTTAAGTCGTGCAAAACCATAACAATCGTTCTTTTGGACTTTCGGTTTATTTCTTGTAACAAATTCAAAACTTCCATTTGGTGTGCAATATCTAAGAATGTTGTTGGTTCATCTAAGAAAAGAAGATCCGTAGATTGCGCAACGGCCATAGCAATCCATACCCTTTGCCTTTGTCCACCTGATAAACGATTTAATGGTCTATCTTTGAAAGTATGAACATTAGTTACTTTCTCTGCCCAATCCATAATTTCTCTATCTTCTTTTGTTAATGGACTAAATCCACCTTTATGCGGAATTCTTCCATAAGCTACAAGCTCGTCAACAGTAAGTCCTTCGGGAGAGTCTGGATTTTGCGGCAAAAGGGTTAGCATCTTAGATACTTCTTTTGTATTCATTGTATGAATGTTTTTGCCATCTAAAATAACATTTCCCTTATCTGGTTTCATAATTCTTGCGATCGTTTTAAGTATTGTTGATTTACCCGAGCCATTAGCACCGATAAGTGCTGTAATTTTGCCTTCTAAAATCGACAAATTCAAGTCTTTCACAATATTTTTTTGATTTTCATAGGATATATATAATCCCTCTGTATGTAGCTTCACAAAATTACCTCCCTAATTATTTACTCGTTCTCATTAATAGATATAAGAAGTATGGCGATCCAATTAACGCTACAACGATTCCGATAGGAAGCCCTAAAGGTTCAATTAAAATCTTTGAAAACATATCTGCATAGATCAGTAAAACGCCACCTAATAACCCTGATAAAATGATTGAATACTTGTGTTGTGGACTAAAAATCCTTCTTGCTAAATGAGCACATATTAGTCCAACAAATCCGATCGCACCAGCCATAGATACACAAGCAGCAGCCAAAGCTGTAGCTAAAAGTAAATATGTGACTCTTTGTTTTTTGATATTTGCTCCCAGAGAAATACTTACCTCATCACTTAATCTTAAAACATCAAGCCAATGGCTATTTGCAATGAAAAATAATGGTATTAGTAAAACCCAAGGAAGAAGTGCTTGTATCTGTGACCAAGAACTATTCTCTACACTTCCAATAAGCCAAGTATTTATGAAAGAAAATTGAGTTGGGTCTAATCGCATTGTAAATAAAACAATAAATGCGTTAAGTCCTGCACCAACTGAAAGTCCTACTAAAGTTAATCTCATTGGTGATAAAGTATTTGTGTTCAAAGTGGTTAGCTTCAAAATAAATAGAGAAGTAAGCGTTGCTCCTATAAACGAAATTACAGGGATAACAAAAACACCCGAAGACATAATATTTGGAAAGAACATTAAGCAAAATAGTAGTGCTAAATTCCCACCAGATATGACACCCAAAAGACCTGCATCAGCTAAATCATTTTTAGAGATTGCTTGAAAAACACTACCTGCAATAGAAAGACCGAAACCAACTAAAATTGCTAAAATACTTCGTGGTAATCGCAGTTCAAACAAGATAAAGTTTTGGTTTTTGTCGCCACCACCCCAAAATACAGTCCATATTTCGGCAAAACTCATATCCGTGTATCCGACTCTGAGATTTACAAAAAATCCCAAAAAAAGCAGTGTCAAACATATAGAAAGGGGAAATAAAAAACTTTTGGTTTTTATCATAACTTATCTCCTCCTTTTCTAAGTAATAAGTAAAGGAAGAATGGAACACCGATAACTGAAGTTATTGCATTTATTGGAACTTCGAATGGTGGATTTATAGACCTTGCTAAAATATCAGCGATGAGTGTAACAAGTGCTCCCCCCACGATTGAATAAGGAACAATCCATTTGTAGTCACTTCCTACAACATGTCTAACCATATGTGGAATAATAAGCCCTACATATCCAATAGAGCCAGCCAAAGTAATTACACCACCTGTAAGTATTAAAACAATAAAACAAGCAAAAAGTTTAATCTTATTAACTTTTTCACCTAAACTGATCGCAATTTCATCGCCTAAATTTAAAATAGTTAGTTTCGGTGAGATTAAAATACTTAAAATCAAACCTCCAATCAAACAAGGAAGTCCGAAGTAAACATAAGACATTTGAGCAGCTTGTAAACCACTATTATTCCAACCAAATATTGACTGAGATACACCATTAGTTAATGCTATTGCTTGAGAAATTGCTGTAAACAAAGCACTAATAGCAGCACCTGCTAACGCAAGTCTTATTGGAGTATTTCCGCTTTTTGATTTTGTCCCCATAAAAAATATAAGTATTGTCGATGTCAATGCACCAAGAAAAGTTGCAACATAAATCCCAGACATTGAGGACAATGGGAAAAATGCAATTGCAATACAAAGGCCTAAAGATGATCCTGCATCAATCCCCAATGTAGATGGACTTGCAATAGGATTTTTAGTTATCCCTTGCATAATAGCACCCGATACACCTAATGCTCCACCACATAAAATTGATAGAATAGCTCTTGGTAATCTTGACTCTCTTATAATAAGATGTTCTGCATTATTCATATCATAATTAAAAAATGAATTAAGTATATTTGAAATTGGAATACTTGTCGCGCCTATACTCATCGAGAATAATACAACAAAAAATAAACTTCCTACTAACGTAAGAAGTAAAAAAATAACTTTTCTTCTTTTTGATAAAGTATCTTGCATACTAAAACAATCACAACCTCTCTTCTATAAGTTAGTAGCACCTAACACATTATCATGATACTTTATCTTTGTCAATTATTTTTTGACTTTATCATAAAATTTAAGTACAATATAGGATAGGAATTTATTTTGAATGGAGAAGTTATGTTAGAAAATTTTATTTTAAGTTTTAATA
>CAYJKD010000227.1:0-4308 GCA_964370595.1 uncultured Lachnospiraceae bacterium | reverse complement strand
TAATTCTAGTTCTCCTGATGTCACATCGGTATTTCCTGGCTTAAATCCTAACACCTTATCTGCATCTTCTTCATTTCCAATACAAACATCCACATATTGCATTAAGTTTGTCATAACTTCTTGCGCTTTTTCAGAAGTCCAAAGCTTTTTACGGAAATTCAAATCAACTGATACGGTAACACCATAATTTTTTGCAGCTTTTAATGCAGCTTCTGTAACTTTAGCTGCTTGGTCCGATACCGCTGGCGTAATCCCAGTAAAGTGAAACCAATCTGCATCTTTAAAAATTGCATCAAAATCAAATTCTTCTTCTTTCGCGCATGCGATTGAAGAGTTGGAACGATCATAAACAACATTGGATGCTCTCATGGCAGATCCATGCTCAAGGAAGTATATTCCCAAACGCTCTCCACTTCTAGCGATGTGTTTTGTTCCAACATTGTATTTTCTCAAAGTTGCAACTGCACAATCTCCAATTGGATTTTGTGGAATTGCAGATACAAACTCTGTACTATGTCCATAATTAGATAATGATACAGCCACGTTTGCTTCTCCACCACCATAATTCACTTCAAATTCATCTGCTTGTACAAATCTTTCATTTCCTGTTGTCGATAATCGTAACATGATTTCGCCCATTGTAACTATTTTTGCCATTGATCTATCCTCACTATACTAATATTTATCTATTTTTCTTTTCTTGCTTTTGAAACAGCTTCTACAAACTCTCTTGCTTTTAATGTAACTGCCTCATAATCTCCTGTTTTAGCGCCTTTTGTTAAACTACTTCCAGTACCTACTGCATACGCTCCAGCATTCAACCACTGGTCTACATTATCTACATCAACACCACCAGAAGGCATAAATTCGCCTTGAGGCAATGGTCCTTTAAATGAGCTAATAGCAGCTGGTCCAACAATATTACCTGGGAACACTTTAATTACATCACAACCTGCTTCTAGTGCCATAATTGCTTCTGTCGGACTTAGTACTCCAGGTAACATAGGAACACGGTAGCGATTACATAACTTGATGGTATCTAAATTCAGCCCAGGACTTACTACATAGTTTGCTCCTGCTAAAATAACAGCTCTTGCAGTTTCTGGATCAAGCACTGTTCCAGCTCCGATGACTACCTTTTTATTGTCACGATACTTATTAGACATCGCCTGAATAAATTCTACTGGATTTCCTTCATCCATTGTCATCGTGATTTCAATAAAGTTAATTCCACCTGCAATAATTGCATCAACTACCTTTTCACCTTCAACTAGGTTCTTTGCCCGAACAACAGCTACAAGGCACTCCTCTTTCATACGAATTAAAACTTGTTCTTTTTTCATTTTTCTCTCCTTGTTCGTATATACGATCATTATTCATATATGCGATTATAAAATAATAATATACTGAATTTTATAATTTGTCTATAGTTATTCTGTACAAAAACCAAGTTGTTTCGATAGTAATTTTGCCCTAGAAGAAACTACCTTACCTAAAGAATCGTAATCTTCGTCGTCTCGATATAAGCTAGAAACACTAATTGCTCCTATCAGTTGCTTAGACGCATCAAATACAGGTGCTCCCACACATTCCATATGGTCTTCTACTTCTCGTTCATCAAGTGCATATCCTTTTTTTTCTATTTCTTTCAATTGAGCAGTTAAAACAGATTTATTCGTAATCGTTCGTTCCGTACGTTTTACTAAATCAATTTTATCCAATAACTCGTCTTTTTCATGTTTCTCACAAAATGCTAATATAACTTTTCCCAGTGAAGTACAATGAATCGGATTTTTTGTACCTACTGTAGCTGTTGTAATAATAGGATTTTCTGGTTCTGCCTTATATAGATAAATTACTTCTTCCTCTGATCTAACACCAAAAAAAACGGTTTTATTGATCTCCTTTGCAAAATCTTTTAATTCTTTACTAAGGATATCCATATATCGCATATGATTCGTATAATTTATTCCAATGCGAAATGAGGTAAGCCCAATTTGATAACGTTTTTTATCTCCTTGAACCATATGAGCCATACCAGTAGATACCAATGTGGCAACAATATCATAAGCACTTGTTTTTGGTAATTCTAATTGTTCACAAATCTCATCTAAAGTCAACCCATCTGAATTTTTAGAAATCAATTGTAAAATCTCCACAGTTCTTAGTGTCGTTCGATTTAGTTTCATTTAATATCCCTTCTATAAGGTTACTCCTTGCTTAAATATAGCCATGTCATGAAAACCAGCTTCTTCTGCTTTCACTTGCTTTCCAGAAGCAACTTCTAATACATATTGAAATAATTCCATAACGAGTGTTTCCTTATCCTTATGTTCTACCATCTCTCCTGCATTAAAGTCAATCCAATTTTTCTTTTTATTTGATAAACTCGTATTACTCGCTATTTTTACTGTCGGTACTGGGGATGCAAATGGGGTGCCTCTACCTGTTGTAAATAATACAATATGAGCTCCTGCTGCAGCTAATGCAGTAGATGCTACCAAATCATTCCCTGGTGAGTTCAATAATGTTAACCCTTTATTACTTATCATTTCACCATATGCTAAAACACCTTTTACTTTCGCACTTCCTGATTTTTGTGTACATCCAAGAGACTTGTCTTCTAATGTAGAGATTCCACCTTTTTTATTACCAGGAGATGGATTTTCATATACCACTTGGTCATGCTTCTTAAAATATGTTTTAAAGTTATTAATCAAATCCACTGTTTGCTCAAATAACGCTTCTGTTTCACAACGGTTCATCAATAATGTTTCTGCACCAAACATTTCTGGTACCTCTGTTAAAATGGTACTACCGCCCTTGGAAATTAACAAATCAGAGAATCCACCAACAATCGGATTGGCTGTTATTCCAGATAATCCATCGGATCCACCACATTTCATTCCAATTACTAAAGATTCTGCATTTACCGCTTCTCTTTCATATTTTTTTGCATATTCAATCAACTGTCCTAACAATTCCATTCCAACCTCTTGTTCGTCTTCTACATCTTGACATTGCAAAAATTTTACCCGCTCAGAATCAACTGGGCCCAAAACTTGTTTTAATACATCTATATTACAATTTTCGCATCCGAGCCCTAATACCAATACACTACCTGCATTTGGATGATGTATCAGGGAAGATAATATTTTTAATGTATTGTCTTGATCTTCACCCATTTGTGAACATCCATACGGATGAGGAAAAGCAACAATAGAATCCACGCTTCCGCTAACTAAATGTCTTGAATCCCTCTCTAGCGCTTGAGCAATTGAATTCACACAACCAACTGTAGGTATAATCCATACTTCATTTCTAACTCCAACTTTTCCATTTTCACGACGAAATCCTTGAAAATAAACTTCCCCTTCTCGTTCAACATCTCCCTTAGACGGTTGGTAGGAATATTCTAATAATGCGCCTAAACCAGTTTTCATGTTATGCGTGTGTACCCATTGCCCTTTGCCAATCGAGCTTATAGCTGTTCCAATCGAATTTCCATATTTCACTATATGTTCCCCAGCATTTATCTCTCCAATAGCAAATTTATGCCCTTGTGGAATTTCTTCCAAAAGCTGAATTTCTTTCCCACCAATTGTTACTACCGTACCCTTCTTTAATGTTCTAAGAGCAACAGAAACGGTATCTCTTAAATCAATCTGAATATATTCTTGCATTATTTTACCCTCTTTCTTCATTTCCTGAAATGTAAGCACTTACAAATCAGTTTACAATCATTTTCTGTTAAAGTCAACTCTTGATTTTGAATTTTGAATCGGTTATACTTACAGCTGTGTAAGTACTTACAAGAAATGAGGGTTCTATATGAATATTTATGATGTTTCTGAAAAAGCAGGTGTTTCCATTGCTACTGTTTCTCGTGTAATTAATGGTAATAATAATGTTAGTGAAAAAACAAAAAAAAAGGTTCTTGATGTAATTGATGAGTTAGGATATACCCCTAATATTTTTGCTCGAGGACTCGGACTTGGAAGTATAAAAACCATCGGAATCATGTGTTCTGACTCTTCTGACCCATACCTCGCTCATGCTGTTTACTATCTTGAACGTGAACTTAGAACCTATGGATATGATTCGATCCTTTGTTGTACTGGTATGAACTTAGAACGTAAATGCCAATACTTTAATCTATTACACTCAAAAAAAGTAGATGCTATTATATTAGTAGGATCTAAATTCATTGAAGAAAAAGAAGAAGACAATGATTACATCATCCAAGGTGCTAATCAGCTACCTGTAATATTAATCAATGGCTATCTAAAAGGAGATAATATCTATTCA
>CAYJKD010000226.1:0-4341 GCA_964370595.1 uncultured Lachnospiraceae bacterium | reverse complement strand
TTTTCCTTCATCGGACTCCTCACCTTCCAATGTCTCATCTAGTCCAAGGCACAAAATTACCACATCACTATGCTCTGCTACCGTCAACGCTTCCATTAGACGATCGTTTGCATCAGCCAACGGCTCTGTACGATCTTTCGTTAGCTCACATCCCTTTGCGTATAACACGCGTACTTCCTCACCAACTTCTTGCTGAATCCCTTCTAGTATCGTAATATAGCGAGAAGAACTTCCATAATAGTTTCCCTTTAATGCCAAGCGACTATTCGCATTCGGTCCGATAACACCAATATTACTAATTTCATTCTTATTCAGTGGGAGTATTCCATCATTTTTCAGGAGTACAATACTTCTGCGTGCCGCCTCTATAGCTTGGTCAATATGGGCCTTACACTCTACCACCTCATATGGAATCTCATCGAATTCATTATGGTCAAATAAACATAGCTTAAATCTCGTTGTGAATAAACGTTCTGCAGCTTTCAAAATATGAGCTTCTGTAACTAATCCTTCTTTGAGTGCTTGTAGTATATAAAGATATGTGTTTCCACAGTTCAAGTCACATCCTGCATCAATTGCTAAGGCTGCAGATTGTGTAGCTGTTGCAGTGATACAATGATACATATGAAAATCACGAATCGCCCAACAGTCAGAAACCACATGACCTTGGAACTCCCAATCCTTACGCAAAACATCCCTAAGCAAACGATAGCTTCCACAACATGGCTCTCCATTGGTTCGATTATAGGCTCCCATAACCGCCTCTACTTTTCCCTCTTTTACACATGCTTCAAAAGCTGGTAGGTATGTTTCATACAAATCCTTTTCCGTAACAATCGCATCAAATTCATGACGAATATCCTCTGGGCCACTGTGAACAGCAAAATGCTTTGCACATGCTGCACCCTTCATAGTTTCTCCATCTCCCTGAAGTCCCTTAATAAAGGAAACACCTAATTTGGATGACAAATATGGATCTTCTCCATACGTTTCATGTCCTCTCCCCCATCTTGGGTCACGAAAGATATTTAAATTCGGCGACCAAAAGGTAAGACCTTTGTAAATCCCTCTATCTCCACGCTTACTCGAAGCGTTATACTTTGCGCGCCCTTCTGTCGCTATCGTATCTGCAATTTCTCCTAGAAACTCGCCATCAAACATAGCTGCAAGCCCTATGGCTTGAGGATAGCTAGTCGCTGTTCCTGCACGGGCTACACCATGAAGTGCCTCATTCCACCAATTATATCTTGGTACGTCTAACCGCTCAATTGCTGGTGAAATATATGATAATTGGCTTGCCGCTTCTTCGATTGTCATCTGACTCACAAGCTGTTTCGCTCGTTTTTTATACTCCAAATCTTTCTTCATGTATCTTCACCCTTCTTTAAATTATAACTGATTACAAACAGATTGATTTACCTATTCCTCTACCTGCTAATTATAGAAAAAACACTATCAAACATCAAATTGTATTGATAATGCTCTTTCATATTTAGCGATTCTTTCCACTTCTTTATGACTGTTTTCAAATATCTAGGTGCATTACTTAACTTACATAAATATTTTTACCTACTAGTTAAGCTTATCCTATATTATTTTGTTAGATCATCACTTTCTTTTACCGGACTTGTTTTGCTACGACGCTCTCCAATATTAAAGCGAGGGCGACTAGCTCCTCGATCTACGAGGCTTTCAAATTCAATCGGTTTACGTGCTTGCACCCAAGGTTTTTGTTTTGCAAGTGTTTCTTCTTTCTCCTTTGTTACTACTGCAAACGCTTCTTTCGCTGAGTCGTTTAATCCTTTTGTTTCAGTTAACTTTGTAACCTCTTCTTTTAGTTCTTCATATGGAATTCGAGCAAAGAGTTCTTGTTTCATTTTTGTGTTAGAATTATTGATGATTTCAGCCCTTGTTATAGGAGATTTATCAGCAGAAACATCAGTCCATAATTGTAACAAGTCATCTGTATTCAAATAGGTAGTCACTGATTTTTTACTAGTAGGATTTTTGATAAGACTTAGAACTTGTTTTTTTTCTTCTATTGTCATAGGTTCAATACCCTTTGTCTCATCTCCCACTATATAAGGAAGTATTTTACTAGCTTCTAAACTGTTATATATGAAACCTTTTACATGAGATGGAGTCTTTGTTCTAGAATCTACAGTCTTCATAATCGTTGATTCTAATTGCTTTACTGAATACCCAAAAAGGGACGCATTTAGTGAGGCTTTCGTTTTCGTAGGATCTTGTAGACGTTCAACATGTTCTTGTGTAAGAGAAGTTACAATTTCTACCTTTCCAGAGCGAATATGTTCTTGAAACAATGCAAGCTTATGTTTTGTTACATCTATTTGTGTTTCATCTAATAATCCTCGCATTGAATTCCCTAGTATTTCTGGAGTCAAACTCATAATTTTATCCCGTAAGCTCTCTTCCATTACTGGAAAATTGCCTTCCAATGAGACGATCGGTGCATTAAGCCCTACTGCAAACCTTGGATTAAGTGCTTCTTTTGTATGACTAAATGTCATATCATTATCAATTCCACTTACTTGATATGTTGCGCTACCATCTGACGCTTTTATTTCCTCAATCATATAGTTACGAAAATTTCGGTCTCCATGTCCACATAGAAAATCTAATGCAGCCAAATTTTGCAAGCTTCGATTAAGAGAAATATCGCTCACATTGAGTATTTGCGAACTTTCTGTTTTTTTCTTTGCTTCCGATAATAGCAAGTTAGCAACTCTATACTCTGCCAATACGCCTTCTCGTTTATTCGGTTCTGCTTCTTTCACTCTCTGTTCTAACTCTGCTACCGCTGCTTCTTGTAGATATAGTGTAGAAGCTAATTCTTCTTTTTGGTCCTCAGCGATTGAGCGTATTTCGCTTACAGGTGTTACCGTCATGGATAATGCACTTTTTCCATTGGCAAATGTCATTAAAGAAGAATACGTTCCATCACGATCTTGTGCTAACTGTGCTTGAACAGCGGCACCTAACCCAAGAATGTTATTGAGTCTAGATACAGCTACATCACGTTGAGCTAAGTTTGCATTTCGAAGCATATCTTCACTTTTCTTTGATGCACTCACAACATCGACCCTTGTACCATCCCTTAATAAAGTAGTATAGGATTTTGAAGGGATCCTTACCTTACGTTCGCCAAACTCATAGTCTGTAGAATCCGTTAGTTCTGTCATTGACTGATATGAAGTATCAATTTCAACACGTTCTCTTAATACTTGTAAATCATCAGAAGCATCTGTCAGGTGGGTATGCCCACGTTTGAATACCTGGCGAGTGCCATCTACTTCCATCTCATAAACCGTATTAAGCCCTCCAGCGCCTAAGACTTTTGCCTGATCTGATTTTACTACAACTTTTGTATCGGAATACAGTTCTCCATAAGTTTGTCTTGATAATGCATCCAACTTTTTCGTGTCTTTCGTAGCATGTGCTGTCATAATATCTTCATAAATTTTTGTAATTTTAGGAGTTTGTTGCATCACATAATATGCCATATTGGTACAACGTGCATATAATTGTTGTGCTTGCGTTTTTTGCTCTTGGGTTAAGCTTTTATTTTGAGATAGCTGCTCATACTGTTTTGCCTTTTCAATTAAAGTATCTACTACCTTCCTTTGGTCAGATACAAGACTTGCATTATTTTCTGCAGCACGAGCAATAAAATCCGCGCCTTCTGGGTTTGGAATTCTTGTATTGAAATGTCCAGTAAAATCTAGGAATGTTTCATAGATCGAATCTAGATCACCTTGCATACCATGCTCTCTAAGGCAGTTTAACTTACTAGGCCTTCCTCCTGTTAATATCTTAAACATATCTTCAGCTGTTAGTGGATCTTGCTTTAATACCTTTGAATGAAGTTCATAGTTATATTGAACACCTATAGCATAAGCACTAACTACAGTAGGTTCTGATATCTGCATCTCTTGAATTGCGGTTTCTGTTTTTCTTTTCTTAAATATGTTTCTAAAAAATTTCTTTGGCATACTATATTCCTTTCTCTTTCCAGTTTATCTTGGTAACATGTGTAACGTTCATTACAGCTCCTAGGCAATTTTATCCTTTTGCACATCCGTGCTTGTACAACGTTTTTTCTTGCTTGATAAACTCATTATATAACATACTTATTGTTATAAAAAGTATTTATAACCGAAAGTCTATTTTTTCTACAAAAACTCCTTCTATACATTATAGTATAGACACAAAAAAACCAATATATCTTCTGATTTCAGAATGTATATTGGTTTAAAGAAATTGAGCTTGCTAAAGAATGGGCATGTGCAAAAAATACTGATGGGTATGCTAACATTTATG
>CAYJKD010000225.1:0-4350 GCA_964370595.1 uncultured Lachnospiraceae bacterium | reverse complement strand
CAAACACATTTGACAACCTATATAAATTAGCTGACACTGCACTTTATAAATCAAAGCAAAAGGGGAAAAATTCTTATTCTATTTATACAATAGATTAATCCATATAGCCAGTAAGAATTTACTACATCTTACTGGCTATATGTTCTAATCTTATAGCGAAACACGCTACGCTTTTTATAGTTTTTCTTTCACCTTTATTCATCATAACAAAAAAACAAATAAGTGGCAAAACAAGGTTTTCACTTATTTGTTTTTTTTGTTATCCAAATTTCCTTAAAGCCTGTTTTAGGATCCATGCTAAACTTAATAGAAGAATTCCATTAAATATCGTAATGACTACATCAATTGTATACTGCCAATTAGCAATACCTAGGTATATCATCTTCCTCACCTATCCTTATAATCACGACTACTTGTTAACTATAATTATAGATTAAGAAAAAATAAAATTCAATGTTATTAATGTAAAATATCCATAACATTCTTATATCCAATCCCATTTGTTTCTAACAGTTCTCTAATTTCTTCCACCGTTCCTTCCTTACATAAGAAAGCCATCCCACATCCTGCCTCAATTTCCTTTGGAACAGGAATTAGGCGTCCAACTAACTTTTTCTCTTTTAAAAATAATTCTGCAGCGATTGCTTGCGAAGTTGAAGAAAAGGAAACGATGGTTTGTATTTTTTTCTCTCTCATATTAACCTTCCAACAATCCCTTTATCCCTTGAATCGTTTTTTCTACTTCCATCGCTGTATTAAAGCAAGAAAAACTAACACGAACAAGTCCACTATTTTGTGTAGAAAATCGTGTATGAAGTAGAGGGGCACAGTGGACACCTGCCCTTGTAGCAATCCCATAACGATCATAGAGCTCATCGGCTACCCAGGCAGAATCTTCACCCTCAATCATAAAAGAGACCATGGGAATTCTCTTAACTCCCGAAAAATCCCCAAATATTTGTAATCCTTTTAAATCTTTAATCCCATCATAAAACTGCCACATCAAAGTACTTTCTAATCCATAGATTTGTTCAACACTTTGTTCCAATACATAAGATACACCTGCTCCTAATCCTGCTATTCCATGAGCGTTTAATGTTCCTGCTTCTAGTCTTGTTGGCATTTCTTCTGGATGTTGTTTACAAAAACTATCAAATCCACTTCCACCTTGTTTCATTGCTGGTATCATCAATCCTTTTCGTACATAGATTGCTCCAGTTCCTTGTGGTCCAAATAAGCATTTATGACCTGAAAAGCAAAGAATATCGATTCCTATTTCTTCTACATCAATATCTAATATACCTACACTTTGTGATCCATCAACAATAAGTAATAAATTATGTTCATCACAAAAATTACGCATCCTTTTAAATCTGTAATATTTCCACTTACATTTGATGCATGGGTACAAACGACTGCTTTTGTATTTGATTTTAACAATGATTGCAATTGTTGATATTGTAAAACCCCCTTTTGATCCACTTCTAAAAAAGATAGTTCAGTTCCTCTATTTTCTTGGTAATATAGTGGGCGAAGAACTGAATTATGTTCTGATTCTGTTGTAATAATATGAGTACCTTCATCACAAATTCCATGAATTGCAATATTTAAGCTTTCTGTTGCGTTATGAGTAAACGCAATTTGATCTGGGTCATTTATACCTAGAAGCTTTGCTAACTTTACTCTAGTTCCATAAATGGCTCTTCCCGCTTCTAAGGATATCTCATATCCACCTCTTCCATAGCTTCCCTGTTCTTGCATTGCTGCCATCACAGCATCTGATACAGATTTTGGCTTGTGGTAAGAAGTTGCTGCATGATCTAGATATATCATTATATTCTCCTACTCTTTCACAATTATCATTGAAGATTGTAATGTTGTAACCTTGCCAACTATACTACAATCTTCTTCTAATCCAGCTGCTCTTAACCGCTCCATTAAAACGTGAGCATTGGATTCTGATAAACTAAATAAGAGTCCTCCTGATGTCTGTGGATCAAAAAAGATATCTTGTGTAAGCTCTGATACGGTAGAAATATCTACATCATTTCCAACAAATTTACGATTTTTATAGCTACCTTGGGGAATTAGCCCCATAGCTGCATGCTCTTTTACTCCTGGTAATATTTTAACCCGACTCATATCTACTTCTATTGTAACTTGACTTGCCCTTGCTATTTCAAGAAGATGCCCAGCAAGACCAAACCCAGTAATATCGGTACAGCAATGAATATCAAGTTCCTCTGCAGCTTCTTTTGCTTTACGATTTAATGTAGACATTACTTCGATTGTTCTTTTTAACTCTTCTTCTGAAGCAAGTTCTGCTTTAATTGCTGTATTTAGAATTCCACTACCAATTGGTTTGGTTAGAATCAATACATCTCCTGGCATTGCCCCTTGATTTTTCCACATCGCTTTTGGAGATACAATTCCAGAAACACTTAATCCATATTTTGGAGATTCATCTTCAATAGAATGTCCTCCTGCTAAAATAGCTCCAGCTTCTTTTACCTTATCTGCCCCACCTCTTAATATTTCACCTAGTATCATAGGATCTACACAGTTTGGCCAAGCCACAATATTTAGTGCAACCTTAGGAGTCCCTCCCATAGCATACACATCACTTAGTGCATTTGCTGCTGCAATTTGACCAAATGCATAAGCATCATCTACCATTGGAGGAAAAAAGTCTAAGGTTTGAATCAAAGCCAACTCCTCTGTCAATTGATATACCGCTGCATCATCAGAAGTTTCTACTCCTACCAATAAATTTTCATCTTCAAATTTAGGTAAATTCGATAGAATTAAACTTAATGTTCCTGGTCCAATTTTAGCGGAGCACCCTGCAGCGTTACTCATGGATGATAATTTTACTTGTTCATTTGGTATCATAATTCTTCTCCTCTATCAATATTGCTTCTTGAAGCGTTAGAGAATAGATGATTGCCTCCTTTACCAGCTTTCCTGTCATCTGCTCTAATGCTTTTCTATAATAAGCAATTTGTTCTTTATAATTCTCTAATAACTGTTTTTTGTCTAAGATTCGATCCGTTTTATAATCGACTAACACAATTCCATCATCTTCTTCCATAAAGGCATCAATCACTCCTTGTATCACAACTTGTTCATCGGAATCTCCTATTCCCATCTCTCTTGCAGGAATCCCTAAAACAAACTGCTTCTCTCTATGAAGTTTTCCTAATCTTTGTGATTCTTTCATCCTCTGTCCTAATGGGGAATTTATGTATGTCAATAATACATCAAGATCTAATAAATTGCTATATTCTTTTCGTATCTTTCCATTATTTTCAAGATCTTCCAACATTGCAATTAAATCTTCTCTCGTTTCAATCATCTCAAATTGGATTTTTTCTAATGCTTGATGATACGCATTTCCTCTTGTAGCTCCATATCCTTTTACTGACTTTTTCCTATCTACAACCGAAAATTGGTTTTCCTCTTGTAGCAACTCGTTTTCTTGCATGTAGTCAAGCGGTCCTTTTTGTGTAAGTGCTTCCGATTCTAATACCATAGAAGCTCTCTTTAGTTCTGAAACAGAACGTTTGGTATGTAATGTAATATCTGCTTCATAAGGATATACTTCTACATTAATATCTTCTAATTTATCTTTCAACTGTTTATTGTAAACATATTTCCCATCAATTGCAAGAAGTTCTGCTTTTGATAATTGTTGTTCAATGGTTTTGTGTACCTCTTCTCGTATTAATTCCTCCATTGAGTAATACGTATGGATCCATCCCTTCTCTTCGTTACAGCCACTCATTAAAATCCATTCTAGATATGTATTCGCTGTACTTAGTACTGTAAATGGAAGAAACTCATACCCAGTAGGAATTTGATTCATTTTATCAAGTAGTCGTTCTAAATTTCTATCTGTGGCAGTAACAATAAGTTTTTCTTTCGCTCGTGTTAATGCTACATATAGCACACGCAACTCTTCGCCTAATCCATCCAATTCAATTTTTCGTTTAAGCACATTCTTTTTTAGTGTAGGAGTTTTATAATGCATCTCTAGATTCAAATATTCAGTCCCAATTCCAAGTTCTGGATCAACTAATATTTTTCCATACCCATCTTGTTTATTAAATTTCTTTCCAGCTCCAGCAAGAAATACTACAGGAAATTCTAACCCTTTACTCTTATGAATACTCATTATACGGATGGTATTATCTTCTTCACTTACCGTACTTGCTTCTCCGAAATCAGTGTCATATTTTTTCAATTTTTCAATATATCTAACAAAATGAAACAAACCATGATAACTTGTTTTCTCGTAGGCAATCGCTTTTTCAACTAACATATCTAAATTTGCTTTTCGAATGTTTCCCG
>CAYJKD010000224.1:0-4376 GCA_964370595.1 uncultured Lachnospiraceae bacterium | reverse complement strand
TTGAATTAGATGATACTTTAAGAACTCAAATCAGCATTGATCCAAAGGAAGACAATCAGTTGCAAAAGGCAATTGAAGTTTTAACAGATTAAGACTTAACTTCTATGTAATATCTTGAAATTCAGCTTAAAGGAAAGGAATATGAATGATAAAGTTAGATGGAATGATTTCAATGGAGTATATAAAAAAAAGTCCGTTTAGTGGAAGTTATCAAGGGATGCGCTATCGTATATTTCACAAAAAAGAAGATGATGATATAGTTGCAACCTTGATAACGATATGGAAAGAACCATTTAGCTACGAATATACTCCGAAAGAAATGATGAAAACAAAAACATTTCCTTATCATTTGGATGGGTTGCAAGAGGGAATTATGTGGTTGAATGAGGAGTACGAAAAAGGTGAATATGTCAACGAGGCATATAAAAGAGTATAAGTAGAGAATGGTTCACTCTTAGGAGGAACCATTCTTTGTTGATATAACTCTTAGGAATAGAAAACATTACTTATATATAGTTGACAAATAATACTAAGATTGTTATGATTAATCCTAATTAGAGAGGGAAAGGAGAACTACTTATGGATAGAATCGTATTATCTTTATTGGTGGACAATACATCCGGTGTACTTAGTCGTGTAGCGGGATTATTTAGTCGTCGTGGATATAATATTGAAAGCTTGACAGTAGGAGTTACTGCGGATGAGCGCTATTCTCGCATGACAGTTGTTTCACTAGGAGATCACGAGATACTAGAACAGATTGAAAAGCAGTTACGTAAGTTAGAAGATGTTTTAGATATTAAAGAGTTAAAACCAGGTAATTCCGTATATAGAGAGCTAGTAATGGTTAAAGTAAGAGCAAATGCAAGTCAGCGTCAAGCTGTTAGTGCAATTGCTGAAATCTTCCGTGCAACTATTGTTGATGTAGGGAAGGATTCCCTCACAGTAATGTTAACCGGAGACCAATCAAAATTAGATGCACTTGTACATTTATTAGAGGATTATGAAATCTTAGAATTAGCGAGAACGGGTCTTACAGGCTTATCGCGAGGTTCAGATGATGTGCGCTATCTACCATAGATTTAAATACTATTAAAGAAAATTTAGGAGGAAGTATAGAAATGGCAAAGATTTTTTATCAACAAGACTGTAACTTATCATTATTGGAAGGAAAAACCATTGCAGTAATTGGATACGGAAGTCAAGGGCATGCACATGCACTTAATGCGAAAGAATCTGGATGTAATGTAATTATAGGTTTGTATGAAGGAAGTTCTTCATGGAAAAAAGCAGAAGCAGCAGGATTTGAAGTATATACAGCAAGCGAAGCAGCAAAAAAAGCAGATATCATTATGATCTTAATCAATGATGAAAAGCAAGCTCAATTATATGAAGCATCAATTAAGCCTAACCTTGAAGAAGGAAATATGCTTATGTTCGCACATGGTTTTGCAATTCATTTTGGCCAAATTGAAGCACCTAAGAATGTTGATGTTACCATGATTGCACCAAAAGGACCAGGACATACAGTTAGAGGTCAATATCAAGAAGGAAAAGGTGTTCCATGTCTTGTTGCAGTACACCAAGATGCTAGCGGAAAAGCAAAAGAGAAAGCACTTGCATATGCACTTGCAATCGGCGGAGCAAGAGCTGGTGTTCTAGAAACTACATTCCGTGAAGAGACAGAAACTGACTTATTCGGAGAGCAAGCAGTTCTTTGTGGTGGAGTTACAGCACTTATGAAAGCAGGATTTGAAACATTAGTAGAAGCAGGTTATGAGCCTGAAAGTGCTTATTTTGAGTGTATTCATGAAATGAAATTAATCGTTGATTTAATCTTTGAAAGTGGATTTGAAGGAATGAGATATTCAATTTCAAATACAGCGGAATATGGAGATTATATCACAGGACCAAAAATCATTACTGATGAAACAAAGAAAGCGATGAAACAAGTGTTAACTGATATCCAAACAGGAACATTTGCAAAAAATTGGTTACTTGAAAACTCAGTGAATTGTCCAAACTTTAAGGCTACTAGAAGAAGAGAAGCAGCTCATCAATTAGAAGATACTGGAAAAGAATTACGTAAATTATATAGCTGGAATGACAATAAGAAATTAATTGATAACTAAAAAATATTATAACATATGTGACAGTTCAGTCTTTAATGGCTGAACTGTTATCTATTAACTCCTTAATTTGGCGATAGCTTGATTAAGGGGTTTTTCTCTATTGGTAAAAATAGAGACTTATTTTAGAGGGGCAAGGAGAAGGCTATAATGAAAAATAACAAAATCATGGGATATGCAAAAGGACTGAAACGATATTTCATAATAGCGATTATCGCATCTATTTTTACAGCGATATTTAATGCAGTTACGCCACAGATTATTCGAATTGCTATTGATTCAGTAATCCAAGATGTTCAGAAAGTCGATAGCGCCTATAAACTATTGGCGATGGTGGCTGTTCTCATTTTTGCAGCATTACTTTCAGGGCTATCTACTTACATCAGTCGAGTTTCCGCAGCAAAAGGGTCAGAAGCATTTATTAAGCGGCTAAAAGATGGGTTATACATTCATATGCAAAAGCTTCCACTGGAATTTCATGTAAAACATCAAACAGGAGATATGATACAAAGATGTACTTCGGATACAGATGTAATTCGAAATTTTATTGCAGTTCAGTTGATGCAAGTATTCCGAACGCTTTTTATGGTTATATTCGCACTAGGAATCATGTTTACAATGAATGTGAAGCTATCGCTTATTACCATGATTTTTGCACCGATTGTTGCAATATACTCTACGGTATTTTATTCTTCTATCGCTAAACGATTTTTAATTGCAGATGAGGCAGAAGGAGCGTTATCTTCTGTAGTTCAAGAAAATCTTACAGGAGTTCGTGTGGTAAGAGCATTTGGTAGACAAAGGTTTGAAATGGAAAAATTCGAAAAGGCTAATGATGCTTTTGCAAATAGTTGGATTCGATTAGGTAGAATTACAGGAGTATATTGGGGCGTCGGAGATTTAATCACTGGGATCCAGATTGCTGCAGTAGCAACACTTGGGATTATAGAAACGGTTAATGGTGTGATTACTGTTGGTGAATTTCTAGCGTTTATTGCATATAATCAAAGTTTAATTTGGCCAATTCGTTCTATGGGAAGGATTCTTTCTGATATGAGCAAAACGGGAGTCTCTTTTAAACGGGTACAATATATTTTAGATGCAAATGAAGAAGAAGAAGAAGAGAATATGAAAATTCCTTCCAACCATGATATTAAATTTGAACAAGTATCTTTTTCTTATATTCAAGGAAAGGAAGTATTGAAAAATTTAAATTTTGAAATAAAATCAGGACAAACAGTAGGTATATTGGGGGGAACTGGATCAGGAAAATCCACATTGATTCATTTGCTTAATCGATTGTATGAATTGTCAGAAAACCAAGGTAGGATTACCATTGGAAAAATTAATATTAAAGATATTAGCCGAAGTTGGTTACGTCAACAAATTGGCATGGTGCTCCAAGAACCTTTTCTGTTTTCGAGAACGATTAAGGCAAATATCAAAGCTGCAGATCCAGAAAGAAGTGATGAGGATATGAGAGCTTGTGCTGCAATTGCTTGTGTGGATGAATCTATTATGGGTTTTGCAAAGGGGTATGAAACCTTAGTTGGAGAACGTGGTGTTACCTTATCAGGAGGGCAAAAGCAGAGGATCGCAATTGCACGAATGTTAATGCAAAATTCTCCAATTATGATATTTGATGACTCACTTAGTGCAGTGGACTCAGAAACTGATGTTAAGATTCAGCATGCACTTCGAGATGAATTAAAAGATCGAACTGTAATTATTATTTCACACCGTGTTTCAACTTTAATGAAGGCGGACCAAATCATTGTATTAGATGAGGGGAAATTGGTTCAGATGGGGAATCATGAAACGTTGATGAAAGGTAAAGGAATTTATTATGAAACTTATCATATGCAAATGCAGACAGAGCTTGGAAAGGGGGAAGTGTCGTGAATGGATTTGAAGAAAAAGATTACAATAACCCATTTCGCCTAGAAATATGGGCTAAAATGATACCTTTTCTAAAGCCATATGGAAAAAAATTATTCCTAGCTGTGATGTTAATGATTACTGTGGCAGGTATTGATATTTTACTTCCACTTATTCAGAGATATGCAATTGATTATTTCATATCAGGAAGGCGTTTAGATGGTTTGTGGATATTTATTTTAGTGAGTGTATTAGTAGTAGGTATTCAGGCAATCTGTACGGTTGTATTTGTGGATCAGGCAATGTTTATTGAGATGAAATTAGGAAAGGATTTAAAGCATGCTCAATTTCAACATCTACAAACATTAT
>CAYJKD010000223.1:0-4381 GCA_964370595.1 uncultured Lachnospiraceae bacterium | reverse complement strand
ATAGATGCAATTGGCGAAATTATGAACATTAGTTTAGGTGCTTCTGCAACCGCTATTTCAAATATGCTAAGTCAAAAAGTTGACATTAGTATACCAAGGGTTAGTGTGATCACAAAAGGTGAGTTCTCAATTAAAGAGATTAGTGTAGCAGTCGGGATTGAGATAGAGTATGTTGAAGGTTTAGAAGGCAAGAATACCATGCTGATAAACAAAGATGATGTACGAAAGATTGTAGAAATTCTATTAGGGATGGATATTAACCCAGAAGAATTTGAGCTAGATGAACTAAATAAAAGTGCCATTTGTGAAGTGATGAACCAAATGATGGGAGCATCAGCAACTGCACTATCAGATTTTTTAAGTAAAACAGTTAATATCTCTACACCGAGGTCATTTGAAATTACGGATGAAGAACAATATGAAAATAGTTATTTTACTGAGCGTGAATCAGTGATTCTAGTACAGTTTGACTTAACCATTGCAGATCGGATTACAAATACATTTATGAATGTACTATATCCTGAATTAGCAAAAGATCTTTTAAGAGGATTCATTCCACCTGAAATGATGTATCAAGAAGGGGATGATGATACAGAAGGAGCAGCGCCACCTGTAGTAGAACCAGTAGCGGCTCAGCCAGAATTGATTCCAACGCCACAACCAGTGCCAGAACCAGTGGCACCGACTCAACCTGTAGCACCAGAGCCAGCAGTAGCAGCTCAACCAGTAGCAATACCACAACCAGTAGCACAAGTTCAACCAGCAGTTGCTTCTTCACAAGACTTAGCATTCCAAAATCAATTATTACAAACCCAGCAACAGATGATGCAACAGATGCAGCAAATGATGCAGCAGATGCAAAGTGCACCAGCAGAGCCACAAGTTCAAAATAAAACAATTTATGCAGCGAATAGTTTACATCAAGAGCAAAAAGGCTCCCCTGCAATTGATGGAGAGCAAAAAGAAAATCTAGAACTAGTAATGGGTGTTCCTCTTGACGTATCTGTAGAGATTGGTAGAACACAGAGTCAAGTAAAAGAGATTTTATCTTATTCAAAAGGAACTTTAGTCGTGTTAGATAAACAGGCAGGAGATCAAGTAGACCTATTTGTTAATGGGCAATGTATTGCAAAAGGTGATGTTGTAGTTGTTGATGATAACTTTGGAATCCGAATTACAGAGATTCTTAGAAGACCAGAACTTTAAGTGAGGTGATTGACATTTTAGATCAAATCATCGGCGTAATTGGAGTATTTGTTATACTTCTAATGATACTATTTCTCTGTTACTTCGTTACAAAGCGAATTGGAAAACTAAGTACAATTCAGCAGCAATCAAAATATATGAAAATGCTTGATCGTATGGCAGTAGGACAAGATAAGTCTTTGTGTATTGTCCTTATTGGAGAAACATATCATTTGATTGGAATTTCTGCTCAAGGAATTAACATGTTAAAGGAATTCTCCCAAGAAGAACTTACAGAATTAGAAGTACCAAGTGCTAGCTTTGAAGAGGTTTTGAAATTTATGAAAAAAAATAAAGATACCAAGAGAGATAGGAGTTAAGACACATGGACAACCAATTGGCAGTAAATGTGAATGGCAATAGCATACCGACCTTAGAAATTGTCGTGATGATGACAATCCTAGCCCTAATTCCATCTCTTGTGATTATGGTAACCTCTTTTACTCGGATTATTATCATTCTATCTTTTACTAGAACGGCGATGGGAACAGCACAAGTTCCACCGAATATGGTATTAACAGGATTAGCAATTTTCTTAACTTTATTTATTATGGCACCAACTATGTTTCAAATTAATACCCAAGCGTATGTCCCCTACCAAAATGGGGAAATTACTCAGGAAGAGGCGCTTACGAGAGCATCGGTTCCCATTAAAGAATTTATGTTAAAGCAAACAGAGGTACAGGTGCTTGATATGTTCCAAGAGATGGCGGGCCATGAGGCAGAATCAATCAATAGCTATGAAGAACTCTCATTGATTACAATCATACCAGCGTTTATGACCAGTGAGCTAAAGCGAGCATTTCTAGCAGGATTTTTATTATACTTACCATTTTTATTGATTGATGTAATTGTGTCTAGTACCTTGATGTCTATGGGTATGATCATGTTACCACCTGCAACAATTTCTATGCCTTTTAAGTTGATGTTGTTTGTCACTGTCAACGGATGGGAGTTATTATTCTCCTCCATTGTCCAAAGTTTTAATTGATGAGGTAAGCTATGACCAATGACGAGGTTATGACAATATTTAATGAATTTTTTTTACTAGCACTACGACTAGCAGGTCCCGTTCTATTACTTAGTATGGTAGTGGGAATTGTAATTGCTCTTTTTCAAGCAGTCTCACAGATTCATGAACAAACCATTACCTTTGTACCTAAATTACTAGTGATTGGAACATTGCTTTTGATATTTGGAAGCGGAATGCTTGTAGCGATTCAAGAGTATACAAGAAGCATATTCTCCATGATATAGAGAGGAAACTGAAATGATAAACATGCCGGAATTGATATTGTTTAGTTTAATATTAATGAGAATTACCGGATTTGTTGCATTTAGTCCCTTGTTTGGAAGAAATAATATACCAGCTCTTGTAAAAGCAGGATTTATCATGGTTCTTTCTATTAGTGCATTTAGTTCTTCTCAGATGCGAGGGGTGGAATTTGTAATGAATCACTCCGTTGTCTATGGGATTTATCTTCTAAAAGAATTATTTGTAGGATTTGTACTAGGATATGTGATGCAACTCTTTTTGATGCTAACTACTTATGGTGGTCACATCATCAGTTTCAATATGGGGCTTTCTATGGCAGAGGTATATGATCCTCTAACAAACTCTCAGACAGGTGTAGTTGGATCTGCTCTAAGTACGATGTTTATGCTTTTGTTTTTAACCGTAGATGGCCATTTGGCATTAATACAGATTTTAATAAAGTCAGAATTGATTATTCCGTATTCCCAGGTCATCATTCAACCAGGCATCGCAACAGCAGTTCTCGACATATTTTTTATGTGTATGATATTAGCGTTTAAATTAGGAATTTCTGTTATGGCAATGGAATTGATTACAGAAGTTGGTGCAGGAATTCTTATGAAGATGATTCCACAGATCAATATATTTGTAATTAATATTCAGTTAAAAATTGTAATGGGATTATTCTTATTGTTACTACTCAACAATCCGATTGGAGAATTTTTTCTCGATGTAATTGACACCATGTTACAAAATATGCAGGAGATATTAACACTGATGTAGTAAGGGAGTGATGAAGGTTGGCAGAGAATGACAGTTCAAAAACCGAAAAGGCCACGCCCAAGCGGCGAAAAGACGCCCGCAAAAAAGGTAATGTTTTCAAAAGCCAAGACATAATTGTAATTACATCTTTAATTGGAAGTTTTATAGCGATGCGATATATGGTTCCCGTAATTTATAAAACAATGGTAGCTTGGACAGATGAATGTATGGACTATCTGGCCAATATGACATATCTAACCAATGAAAATGTAATGATGTTACAAAATAAAATGGTTGTTAACTTTCTAATAACTGGATTGCCATTGCTTCTGTGTTCAGCCATACTAGTGATTTTGGTAACTGGTGTTCAAACAAAATTCCTTGTAGCATGGGCAAGTGTGAAGCCACAGTTTAATAAATTAAACCCAATTGAAGGGGTAAAAAAACTATTTTCCATGAGGAATGTAGTAGAGTTAATAAAAAATATGCTTAAAATTAGCATTTTAGGCTATATCTTATATACGTTTATATTCGAACGTATTCCAGGGATTTTATCCCTAATTGCAATTGAGCCCTTCCAAGGGATTGTATATATGCTCAATACGATTTATGAGTTAATTGTTCCTGTATCATTGTGTTTTATCGTGATTGCGTTTTTCGACTATCTTTATCAAAGATATGATTATGAGAAAAATCTTCGAATGACGAAACAAGAGATTAAAGATGAATACAAACAGACAGAAGGAAATCCTGAAATTAAATCAAGGATCAAAGGAATGCAAAGAAGCTTAGCGCGAAGTAGGATGATTCAAGCAGTACCTACTGCAGATGTAATCGTTCGTAACCCAACACACTTTGCAATTGCTCTTAAGTACGACAAAGATAAAAATAATGCTCCTGTGATTGTAGCAAAAGGTCAAGACGAATTGGCACTTCGAATTATTCAGGTAGGAGAAGATCATCAAGTTCCAATTGTCGAAAATCGACCACTGGCAAGAGCGCTTTATCAAACAGGAGATTTAAACAGAGAAATACCTCCAGAATTCTACGGTTTAGTCGCGGAAATTCTGGTTTATGTATATAAGCTAAATAACCAGCAGATATAGCTGCTAAGGGAAT
>CAYJKD010000222.1:0-4386 GCA_964370595.1 uncultured Lachnospiraceae bacterium | reverse complement strand
AACATGGTGGTAATGCTAATTTTTGTGGAGATGGAACTGTATTTTTATCTTCTCTCTATTTAAAGATATAATCTAATTACGTGAAACTAGGATAATGTTTTCTAAATCATATACGTACCTTATAAAGCAAAAACCCCCAGAAGGAATAACAAGAAATAATCTCTTGTTATTTTCTGGAGGTTTCATTCAAATTAGGAATCAATATCTTATCTTTCCAATGCAATTCTACTATTATAGTTATTTATTGAACATTTCTGAAATTATATTTTTATAACATTCTACACCTTTAACTAAATCTGCTATAGAAATATGCTCATCTACAGTGTGTGCTAAGTGCTCTAATGATGGTCCAATGCCAAACGTTTTGATTTTTTCATCCCCTGCATAATGACTTCCATTTGTACAGAAATACCATTGAGAAACTTGTGGTGTGATATTCGATTTTTCAACACCTTTCGAAATTTTATCAATAAGCATTTCATCTTCTAATACCCATGCGCTAAAAAATCTTTCTGCTTCCAAATCTTTCCCTGTATAACATTTGTCTTTACCAATCGAATAAGATACTGTAGCATTAATATTTGGATCTTTTTCTTTTGCAATTGCTATTGCTTCTTCTATTTGATTTAAAACAAATTCTCTTGTTTCTCCAACTAAAAGACGCCTATCAAATATTGCTTTACAATAGTCTGGTATGATAGATGGACTTGGATAAGGAGCTGATATAATATCCACCAGTTCAATAACACTTTCACCTAGTATTTCGTGTGTTGTTGCTGGTATTTTTTGAATTTCTCTTACAATTTCCATCATTTTATATACTGCGTTTATACCTTTTTTCGGATTCGAAGAATGAGCTGCTTTACCAAAAACCTCTACTGCAATTTCTGCTCGACCCTTTTGTCCTATTTTAATGTGAAAACTAGATGGCTCACCTATTACTACATAATCAGGCTTTATTGCACGTGAAATAGCTTTAGACGCAACACCTTCAAAACACTCTTCATGTACACTACAAGCAATATATAGCTCACCTTGAAATTTATCTTTATGCTCATTATGGAAATCTATAATCCCACAAATCATAGAAGAAAGTGGACCTTTCATATCAGTAGCACCTCTACCATAAATATTACCATTTGCAATTTCTCCACCAAATGGTAAATAAGTCCAATCTTTTTCATCTCCTTCTGGGACGATATCCATATGTCCATCAAAAAGAATTTTTTTTCCTTTTTCTTTTCCTATAAATCCTGCTACAACATTGCCATACTCATCACAAGTTACTGTATCAAATCCTTCACTTACAAAAAACTGCTTTAAATATTCTGCAACTTCTTTTTCTTGACCTGAATAACTTTTAATTTTTATTAATTCTTGACAAAGTTTTATAACTTTTTTTTCCACGTTTGCCCTCCTTATTTAGATATTAGTTATACAATATGGGCTTGTTTTTGTTAAAACCTCTACTCCATCTTTTGTTATAAGCATATTCTGCTCATATGTTACTGTACCTACATCTTGTTTGTAAAGAGCTTTTTCTACTGCAATATACATTCCTTCTTCTAGAATTGTCTCTTCTGTTTCAATAAACCATGGTCGTTCCCATGTCATTCCTATACCATGACCCCAGTGTGGTGGAAAAGCTGCATAGATTTTATCGGGATCATTTTGCTCTGCTGAAAGTGTAATACCTGCATTAATTAGATATTCATCACCTATTCTACAAAGTTCTTTTACAGAAAGTCCTGGTTTAACATGTTTCATCACATGTTCACAAGCGTCTGCAATCGTTTTTATCATCATTTTTTCAACCTCATTCGCAACACCGCCAACAACTGTTGTTCGACCAAAATCGCAGATATAACCCTGATAAACTATAATGAAGTCAACTTTAAATAAATCACCATTTTTAACTGGCCTTGTGTAATCATATCCAGGAAAATCAATACTATGAACAGGAGTACTATTTTCACCTGAATTTGTAACAATAAAGTATAAGCAAGCCCCATTTGCATATACATGTTCCATACCTGGTGCAATAATTTCTGCTTCTGTTTTTCCTTCTTTTACATTTGCCATAATAATGTTTACTGCTTCTGTACCAATTTCACAAGCTTTTCTTATTGCATCTTGCTCCATTGGAGTTTTAACCATACGCATTTCTTCAAGTATATCATCGCAGGTTATCCAATTCATATCAGGAAGCCTTTTTATAACTTCTGAACCAATTTTCCAAGTTAGTGTATCTGCATACATAAGTCCTACATTACCTGAATCCATACCTAATTCTTTCGCTGTATCTTCTACCAATTGAAAGAAATTTGTTGAATATCTAATATCTTCTATTGCCACTAAATCTGCGCGATATTCTAAAGTTGTTACACAAAGAACTGCTTTTCCTGTTTTTGGTATGAATAATACACAGTGGCTTCGTCCGCTCCATAATGGCAATTCATCTGGTAAATAACATCTTTGTTGATAGTGGTTAGCAAAGTATCCACAGCCAGCATATCTATCCCATGTACCACCTCCACGCGACCATACCATAACACCGTTTAATCCTCTTTCATTCGCCACTTTCTGACAGTCATTTCTTCTTTTTTCAAATTCTGCTTTATTTAAATTCGTTACTAACATTGTTTTCCTCCTTAATATTTTTTATTATTCCACTTTCGCTAATCCTGCTTTTTTTTCTCTACGTTTTGTTATTTCACGCATTTTTTCTGGTGTTAATGGGTATTTCATTATGATAAGTGCACCAATCAAGAATCCAATACCTGGTACAAATATCACTAAGTTTTCAATACCTTGCAATGTTTCTGCGGTTTGAACTGCAAGCGTCTCATCAAATTTATAGAACGATAATAGTAAGCCTGATAAAAACATGCCTGTAGCTGTTGAAAATTTAATAGACAATTGGAATAATGCTTGCATTGCGCCATCACGACGCTCGTTGTTTTCTAATTCATCTAAATCAGCAACATCATAGATCATAGAGTAAATTACAACAAAGAATCCAGACATACCAATCGCGATCGCAATTGTATAAATATAGATATATGTAATGCCCCAAGCTAGAGAAACACCCATAACCAACAATGAAAGGCCCGTAATCGTATTACATATGATAGCTGTTTTCTTCTTGCCAATTTTATTAGAAAGTGCGCCTAACACTAAAGATAGTACCACTTGAACAATACTGCTAACCATATACATTGTAGAAATTTCTCCTTGTGTCATCTGGCTATTGTAAGTACAAAAATACATTAGCGAAGCTGTCATAACATTACCAGAAGTTCTAACAACATAACTAAAAACTAGGATTCTTGTAAAAGGACCGATTTTACAAATTTCTACATAGCTTCTAACGACATTTAAAAAACTTTTCACAAATGGTTTTTTTTCTTCAACTGGCTTTGATAGATTTATATTTTGAGGTTCTTTACCTTTTGTTGCCAACCAACTGATTAAGAAGAATAACGTTGTTGCCGAACCCATTATTGCTGCAGTTGTCCCCCAACCTTGTGCTGCACTTTCAATACTAAAATGTGCAACCAATGCAAGTGTTATTGAAGATGCAAAAATATTACCACCAAAATAAAACATGGAAGATATTGTCCTTATTGTTGTTCTCTCTTCAGAAGTCGTAGAAATTTCAGCACCTAATGCTAGGTACGGAATATCCGTCATAGTCATAAATAACCAAAAAAGCATATTCATAGCTAGATAGTAAAGACCTTTAACATCTGGAGAGAATGGAACTTCTGAGAACATCATAAATATTGTTAATCCTAATGCGAAAGACCATTTAAACATCCATGGACGTCTACGCCCTCTAGGATTTCTTGAATTGTCTGACAAATATCCTACCAGTGGATCTGTTATGGCATCCCATAGTACAGATAACATTGAAATCGCTCCTGCAACAGCTGGCGATATTCCCACTATTGTATTTAAAAAGAATAAAAAAAACGAATAAAACATATTATATCCTATGGATTCACCTAGTGTACCTATACCATGCCCTATGGCTGTAGAAAGCTTCATTTTTTGCATTTTATTCTCCTTTATCCTCTATCGCTTGGATATTTCCCATACCAAACTATATCTTCGTAATTTTTTCTATCTGTATCACCCTCTGTACTGAAAAGAAGTACAACCGAATTTTCATCTAATTTTAATGACTTTTTAATTTCTGCATATATTGGATCTGTCATTATATGCGCTAAAATCCCCATAGTTACTGCACCACTTTCACCAGATACAACACTACTATCACCTATTTTTCCAGATGCTAAAATTCGCATACAATCTGCTGCAACAACATCTTCACAAGATATATAATGTTCTTCATAAGATTGTAAAATAGGCCAACCAATTTTA
>CAYJKD010000221.1:0-4392 GCA_964370595.1 uncultured Lachnospiraceae bacterium | reverse complement strand
CTTTTTCCATTCGCACATTCAATAAAAATTCTTGTGGAGAACAACCGATATTTTTTTTAAAACTATTCGTCAAATAACTTCTATTAATTCCCATTTCATCCGCTAGCTTTTGAATCCGTAATGTTTGAGAATAATTCATAGATATATAGTCCGCCAAATATTTTACATAACTTTTCCCTGGTCCAAACTGTTCTAATTCATTAACTGCTGGATAATTATTCTTATACTCCGTAATCAATTCTGCAAAGATTAACATTAAATAGCCATTACGAATCAATTCATTTTCTAAATTTTTACACCGAGCAAGCAATGCTTTTTCCACATAATTTTCAATTATTTCAACATTTTTCAACTTGCGAATTGGAGTCTTCTTTGAAAATCCACAACTCAGAAAATATTCTTCTGTTTTAAATCCTGTTACTCCAATCCAAACATAAGACCATGGATATTGATAATCTGCTTGATAATAAGCATCTTGTCCTGCTTGGATAAAAAATGCATCTCCTTTTTCCAATTCATGTGTTTTTCCATCAGACTCTAATATCCCTCTTCCATCAAGTATAATATGAAGGACACTTGCCACCCTTTTATTCGGTCCAAATCGATGCCCTTTTTCACATATTTCCCATCCACAATAAGCCATATGCAAATCTAGAGTATCACCTTCTAAAACTTGGATGCATCGGTAAGTATCTGATTCTGTAAAACTAAGTATATGATTCAATCTATCACCTTCCTGACTATTGTTAAACTGTTTTTATGATAACTAACATTAAGGTAAAATTCCCTCTTTTTCTTCTCACTTTCTGACTTATAACCGAATCATGCCATACATAACTGTATGGCATAATTTTAGAAAGTATCGTATGTAGTTATTTTATAGTTTTCCACCACTTGTTGCAATACCCTCAACAAATTGCTTTTGGAATATAATATAGATGATAATCATAGGAATACAAGCAATCAGTGATGCTGCCATTAACTCAGGGAATTTAGATACATATTGTCCTTGCATTTTTGCAAGTGCCGAAGATAATACCAACATATTTTTATCTGTATTAACAACCATTGGCCACATCAATTCTTTAAATGCAATAACGGCTGTAAAAATTCCAAGTGCTGTCATACTTGATCTTGTCAGTGGTAACATTACATGATAAAACGTTTGCCAAATATTACATCCATCAATTTGTGCTGCCTCTTCTAAATCTCTTGGTAATTTCATAAATCCTTGCCTCATAAGGAAGGTACCAAAAGCTGAAACTAGTCCTGGAAATACTAATGCGAAAATTGTATCTGTCATTTCCATTTTACTAATCATTACAAACTGTGGTTGTAAAAAGATCTGTGCTGGAATCATCATCTGCAACAATACAATTCCAAATGCCACATTCTTTCCTGGAAAATTAAGTCTTGCAAATGCATATCCAGCTAGTGATGCAGTAAGTACTGCGCATAAAATTCGGAAAAAAATCATCAATAATGTATTGATATATAATCTTACAAAATCTACATTTCCAGTTACTTCTACATAAGAATCCCATCTCCACTCACTTGGAAAAATAACAAATGGATTCACTGAAGTTGATTCTTGTATTGTTTTAAATGAAGTTAATAGCATCCATATAAATGGAATTAACATTGAGATTGAAATAATTACCATTACTACATGTACAACCGTAGATGTTATGGCACGTTGTTTTTCTTGACTTTCCATATTTGTTTCCTCCTAATTATAGAATACCCATTTTTTCTGTGCTCTCATTTGGAATACTGTAATCAGCATAATTATTGCTAACAGTAGGATTACTATTGTTGCTCCATACCCTGCATTTTTTATTCTAAATGTATAATCATAGAATAAATATACTAATGACTGTGTTCTTTCCAGTGCAGGATTCGATCGATCAATTACCATATAAATCAAATCGAATACTTGTAACGCACTGATAATACGAGTTACACAAACAAAGAAAATCGTTGGAGATAGTAATGGTAATGTAATTTTAAAGAAACAACGAATACCTGTTGCACCATCGATGGTTGCTGCTTCATAATAATCCTTAGGAATTTCTTGAAGTCCTGATAAAAACAATACCATATTATAGCCAAGAATCGACCAGATACCAATTGCTGCAATTGAGAAAATAGCAATATCAGGATCAGATACCCAACGCACTGATAAATCAAATACATTATTGATAAAACCGAAGTCAGAGTTAAATAACCAACGCCATACCATAGCAATTGCTGCTGGTGCAGCTACCATAGGAATAAAGATAATGGTTCGATACATTGTTCTGAATTTCATCTTTCGGTTTAACAATGCTGCAACAACTAGAGCAATTCCAATGGAAATTGGAACTTCTACAATCGTATAAAGAATTGTATTAAGTGTTGCTTGCCATATTTCCATATCACCGAACACATCAATATAGTTTTCTGCTCCAACAAACGTATTCCCTTTACCAAAATCTCCAGTTTTATAAAAACTTTGATAAAGAGTTTGGAAAATTGGAACCACATTCAAAACAATTAATCCAATCATGGTTGGTAAAATAAACAACCATCCCCAAAACATCTCATTTTTTGCCCTTTTGGTAAACTTCACTGCTTTTTTGTTCATTATTTACCCTCCTAAAATCGAATGCGAGCCAAGCTATCATAGCCAGCTCGCATTGCATATTTGTATTTACTTATGGCCCTTGCTTCTATTCTTCTGCAAGTTTTTCGTTCATTTGTTCTGCCATTTGACTACAAGCTTCGTCCATTGAAATATCACCAGTGTACACGCTTTTTAAGATTTCGTTATTTTCATTCTCCCAAGTAACAGTCGATCTTGAGTAAGGTCTGATTACCATATCATCCATCATATTCATATAGGCTTGAAGGTTGAAATCTGCTGAGTTAACCCATGCATCTGAAGTTCCTGTGTATGCTGACATTGTAACTCCTAGCTCTGCTTGTTTGATTTGTGCTTCTTCTGATCCTAAGTACTCAATCAACTTCCAAGCTTCTTCTGGATAATCTGTATTTGCTGCTGCTGCCCATCCTAAACCATTATAGATAGAAACTCTTCTTCCTGTTTCAGAATCTTTTGGCAATTCAACGATATCTGCATTTGCTACTGTGTACTCGTTATCTTTATAAGCTGATAACATCCAAGAACCTTGAGCAACCATCGCTACAGTTCCTGATTGGAATAATGATGGTGGATCATTTTCTGCCATTGTTTCGATTGAAGGCATAATTCCTTCATCAATCCAAGACGCAAATAGGTTCATCGCTTCCACTGTTTTAGGATCACTAAATCCTGATTGTGTTTTATCATCAGTAATTACAGTTCCACCATGTCCGTAAATCATGTTGTAGTAACCTTCTTGGTTTCCATCGTTTCTGATCGCTAGTCCATATTGGCTACCATCTTCTTTTGTTAATTGCTTAGCAATTTCGCCCATTTCTTCCCATGTCCAGTCAGCGGTTGGGTATGGGATTCCTGCTTCATCAAACATTGCTTTATTATACCAAATTGCAATGGTATCGATATCTTTTGGTATTGCATAACTCTTATCACTATGCATATATAAGTTCCAAATATCTGAAGGATAGTTTGCTGGATCAATATCTGCACTTGCTTCTATTTGAGCAGTTAAATCTAGTAACATGTCATTTGACATATATCTTTCGCTTTCATTTGAGTGCATCCAGAATACGTCTGGAAGAGAACCACCTTGAGCACCTGTTTCTAGAATTGTCCAGTATTCAGTCCAAGTGATAACAGATAATTCTGTTTGGATTCCTGTTTTTGCTGTAAAATCATCTAAAATTTGTTTAATTCCAGGTTCTTGATAGGAATCCCAAATCGACACTGATAGAACTGCATCACTACTAGCAGGTTCTGCTACTTCTGCTTCTGCTTCTGCTGCTACTGTTTCTCCACTAGCTGCTGTTCCTGCTGCTGTCGTTTCCGTACTTGCACTTCCACCACATCCAGTTAGTAATGAACCAACTAATGCTGCAACAATACCCAAACTAACTAACTTACTTTTTTTCATTTTTTCTCCTCCTTGTTACATTTCCATTGTTTTTTGTTGTTTTCAACTATGAATTTATTATAATTCACTAAAAAACTTTTTTAAATGGTTAAATGTTTTGTATACATGTAAAAATGTTGCTTATTTGAAATTATAACAACTACTTTTTCCCTTTTTCTAGTACTTTAGACGGTAGTTTTTAATAAAATATCTTCAAAACAGTTACAATTGCTGTATATATTATATATAAATCAATCTAACAAAGCAATATTGACAACTCCACAGCAAACATTGACATATTCCACTGCTTAAACACTTCCATATATACATAAAAGTAACTATATTACTAGAATTTGCC
>CAYJKD010000220.1:0-4401 GCA_964370595.1 uncultured Lachnospiraceae bacterium | reverse complement strand
GAACACACCAAGATCTTGTGAATTCTTGTGAGGTATATCGAGAGCTATTAAATTCTCAAAATCTTAATAAGGAGGTAATGTAGATGAGAATAGAAATCATAAAGAGAATTATGAAATATATTGGGAAACATTCCCCATTAATCCTACTATCTACCTTACTTACCGTTGTTACAGTAGGAACCACATTATATGCACCAATATTAGTTGGAAGAGGAATCGATACAATCCTAGGACCTAGAACCGTTGATTTTGCTCAACTCAAAAGCATTTTAATCCACTTGGGAATTATCATTGGGATTACTTCGGCCACACAATGGCTAGTAACCTATATTAATAATTACATTGCATACAGAGTGGTCAGAGAGATAAGAGGAAAAGCATTTCATCAATTGGAGCATTTATCAGTCAAGTATTTAGACAGCCATGCGCATGGAGATTTGTTAAGTAGAATTGTATCTGATATCGATCAGTTTTCTGATGGACTATTACTAGGATTTGCCCAATTAACCAGTGGGATTTTAAGTATTGTAGGAACACTCTATTTTATGTGGGTATTAAATCCAACACTTGCAATTGTAGTAGTGATTGTTACACCCCTTTCGTTATTCGTAGCAAGCTTTATTGCAAAAAAAACGTATCATATGTTTGCAGAACAATCAAAAGAGAGAGGAGAGCTTACATCATTTATACATGAAATGATTGGAAATCAAAAGCTAGTGCAATCATTTGCCTATGAAAACAGAGCACAAAATCGATTTGAAGCGATAAATAATCGATTAGCAAAAGCCAGTCAACAAGCAATTTTCTTCTCATCAATTACAAATCCTGCTACACGATTTGTGAATAGTATAGTGTATGCGGCAGTCGGAATTTTAGGTGCATTATTTGTAATTCGTGGAACTTTGACAGTAGGACAATTAACAAGTTTTTTAAATTATGCCAACCAATATACAAAACCATTTAATGAAATATCTGGAGTAATTACAGAATTACAAAATGCGATTGCTTGTGCCGGTCGAGTATTTGAACTTTTGGATACACCAATAATGGAACGTGAAGATGGAAAAAATACACTAAGTAAGGTGGATGGAAGTATTGTTTTAGATGGAGTGTCATTTTCTTATGAAAAGGAAAAGCCTTTTATTCAAGATTTGAATTTATGTATTAAACCAGGTCAGAAGGTAGCAATTGTTGGTCCGACAGGTTGTGGAAAAACAACATTGATTAATTTGTTAATGGGATTTTATGAGATAGATAAAGGAAGGATTTTAATTTCTAGTCAAGATATGAAGGATGTAACCAAAGAAAGTATTAGAGATAATTATGGCATGGTATTACAAGAGACGTGGTTGCAATCAGGTACGATAAGAGAAAATATTGCCTATGGAAATAGTGAAGCTACGATTGAGCAAGTTATAGATGCTGCAAAGAAAGCACATGCCCACAGTTTTATCAAACGATTACCACATGGATATGATACAAAAATAACAGAAAATGGTGGAGATTTATCTCAAGGGCAAAAACAGCTTCTTTGTATTACACGAGTGATGTTGAATAATCCACCGATGTTTATCCTTGACGAGGCTACATCTTCAATTGACACGAGAACAGAAGTGAAAATTCAAAATGCATTTAGTAAAATGATGGAAAATAGAACAGGATTTATTGTTGCACATCGTTTATCAACAATAAAGGATGCAGATGTGATATTGGTAATGAAGGATGGAAAGGTAATGGAAATTGGGAAGCATGAAGAGTTACTAGCAAAAAATGGATTTTATACTCAGCTTCATAACAGCCAATTTCAAACGGCATAAAATAAGAATTACATAGAAAGTGAAAAAGAAATGTCTGATAAACTTAAAAATATTGTGGCGATGGCTTCCTTTGGAACTATTCCAATTTTTGTGAAAAGAATTGATTTATCTGTAATTGAAATTGCTTTTTGGAGAGGTTTTATAGCATTTTTTATTTTGTTTGGTATTAGAAAGCTATTTTATAAAAGCCAAAAGGAGTCAATAAAGTTAAAAACATTTCTAATATTGTTTTCAACAGGTATGGCAATTGGTATTAATTGGGCATTGCTATTTTGGGCATATGATTATACCAGTGTAGCAATTGCTACTCTTTCTTATTATTTTGCACCGATTATTGTGATTATTGTAGCACCAATTCTGTTTCGTGAACATATAACAAAGCTACAAATCTTATGTTTTATATGTGCCACCATTGGGCTAGTTATGGTAATTGGGGTTGGAGAACGTGTTACTCCTACGATGTTAACAGGTGTTGGATTAGGACTAGGGGCAGCTTGTTTGTATGCGGGAATCGTGTTAACAAATAAAGGGATTAATGAAGTTAGTGGATTAACGAGAACCTTGATTCAATTTGCAGGGTCAAGTGCAATATTATTTGTAATACTAATTGTTCAAGATGGATTTCAAATTCGTGAATTATCAAATATAGGAATTATTAATTTAGTTATACTTGGAATCTATCACACAGGAATCTGCTATTGGTTGTTTTTTGTATCAGTGCGTACCTTAAAGGGGCAACAAACAGCGATATTAAGTTATGTAGATCCAGTAGTTGCAATCCTTGTATCTGTAATGGTATTTCGAGAGCCGATTAGTGGAATTCAAATATTAGGAGCTGGTTTCATCTTGGGATTTTCAGTTTTATATGAGTTGGTTGGGCAGAAAAAACAATAAAATAAATAGAAAAGACTTAGGTAGCAATCATTTATGTGGAATTATAGATTGCGACCTAAGTCTTTTTATTATTGGATGTTATTTACTATTTATCATTTACCTCAAGCCTAACCTCCATGTCTTTTGGAAGAACTAAGTTGAAGAAAATCGCAAGTACAAAGGTAACAGCAACACTGTTATTAGCAAAAATATCTTGTAATAACTGTGGGAAAATAGCAAAAATATCTGGTATGAGTGTAAAACCAATTCCAATGCTTAAGGAAAGTGCAGCAATTGTAATATTTCTTTGTGTGAAGCCAGCTTCAGAAAGCATTTGGGTACCACTTACAACAATTGAACCAAACATCATAACAGTACATCCTCCGAGTACTGCATCTGGAAGTGAAGCAAAGAAGTTTCCAATTGGAGGAAATAATCCTGAAAGAATTAGCGCTGCAGCTCCTGTCATAATTGTAAAGCGATTTACAACTTTTGTCATAGCAATTAATCCAACGTTTTGGCTAAAGGAAGTAATAGGTAGACATCCGAATAGAGAGGATAGAAAACTTGCAAATCCATCACATGCAAGAGATCCACTTAATTCTTTTTCTTCAATTTTTCGGTTCAATCCACAAGCTACCATTGCAGAGGTATCACCAATTGTTTCAGCAGCTGAAACAATGTAAATAATGATAACAGATATAATTGCATTTAAGTTAAATTCAGGAACAAATGGTAAGAAAGTAGGTATTGAGATAAATCCACCATTTAGCATATTTGAGAGATCTACTACACCTAAGGCAATTGCTACTATGTAACCAACAATTAGACCAAAAAGGATAGATAACTGTTTCCAAAAAGACTTTGCTAATACATTAAATATAATACATGAAAATAATGTTATGCATCCTAATGTTAGATTTAGATGAGAACCAAAACCTTCTGTATATCCTCCACCAAATGAGCGAGCACCAACACTGAGTAGAGAAAAACCAATGGTAATAACGACACAAGATGATACAATAGGAGAGATTATCTTTCTCCAATAACGTGCGAATAAACCTAGCGTTCCTTCAAAAAGACCACCCACTAGTACTGCGCCTAACATAACGGGATAGGAATAGTTAACGGCAAGGGAAGATAATACAGTTACAAAGGTAAAGCTTACTCCCATTACAATGGGGAGACGTGCACCGATTTTCCAAATGGGATAAAGTTGAATCATAGTTCCAATACCGGCGATAAACATAGCATTTTGAATTAGCATAGCAGTTTGTTCCTGACTCAGTCCTGCAGCTCCTGTTACGATTAAGATCGGTGTGAAATTTGCAACAAACATTGCAAGTACGTGTTGTAAGCCAAAGGGAATCGCTTTTCCCAGTGGTACTTTTCCGTCTAACTGGAAGATGTTACTAATTTTTGCGTCTTTTAAGGTATTCATGATGTTCCTCCTAAGTATATTTTAGGATTATTATACAATAAAAACAATAAAAAAGAAAGAGAAATATGAAAAATAATTAGAAAACAATGAGGTGTTGATTCGAAATAATTGACAATACGAATAAATTTTTGTGAAATTTAAACCAAATTGTATGTTTGATTTTTAGGTGGAAGTGATCCATAGTATAGATGGTATTTTTCCTCTCAAAATGAGTAAATATAGAAAAGTATATAAAATGAGTAACTTTTGGGTAACTTTTGCTTGACATTT
>CAYJKD010000219.1:0-4468 GCA_964370595.1 uncultured Lachnospiraceae bacterium | reverse complement strand
CCAGGACTATATCCAGATCGATTAAGCGAATTACGAGATGGAAATAAAATAACAGTCTCTCCATTTGCATGGAATGCTCTTTGGGTGGAGTTTACACCAGATGATACACTTGAGCCAGGGGTGCATAACATAGAAATAGATATTTTAGATCATGACTTCAACAAGATTACTACGGTATCGAATTCCGTTACATTAATTGATACCAAACTACCAAAACAAACATTTACTTATACCCAATGGTTACATTCGGATTGTATTGCATCCTACTACAACATAGATGTCTTTGGAGAAAAACACTTCCATTTATTAGAACGATATATTAGTACGGCAGTAAAAAATGGTATAAATATGATTTATACTCCAGTATTTACTCCTCCACTAGATACAATGGTGGGAGGGTCACGTCCAACGACACAACTAGTGGATGTCTACATAAGAAATAATAACTATTCATTTGGATTTAATAAGCTAGAGCGATTTATCGATCTATGTATAAACTGTGGTGTTGAATATTTTGAAATATCACACTTATTTACACAGTGGGGATGTGAGCACCCTCCAAAAATAGTTGCAGATGAAAATGCCGTGTTGAAACAAATTTTCGGATGGAATGATGATTCAACAGGAGAGGAGTATGTACAATTTTTAGATGAGTTTTTACCATGTTTAAAAGATTTTTTAGCAAACAAAGGAATTCTAGACAATTGTTATTTTCATATTTCAGATGAGCCAAATATTACACAGTTAGATCAATTCAAAGCTTGCTCAAATATTGTAAACAAGCATTTATCAGAATGTAAAATAATGGATGCTTTATCAGATATTGGCTTTTATAATACAGGTGCGGTACCAATACCAGTACCAGCATCCGATCATATTGAACCATTTTTAGAGAAAGATTTGAAAGAACGATGGGTGTATTATTGTATTAGTCAAGGGGTTAAAGTTAGTAATCGATTTATTGCAATGCCAAGTTATCGAAATCGAATCATTGGTACGCAATTTTATAAATTTGATATTGATGGATTCCTACACTGGGGATATAATTTTTATTATTCACAATTTTCTATCGAAAAAATAAATCCCTATGAAATTACAGATTCAGATTTTTCATTCCCATCTGGAGATCCATTCAGTGTATATCCAGGAGTAGATGGACCAGAAGAATCATTAAGATTGCGTGTGTTTTATCAGGCATTATGTGATTTAAGAGCATTTCAGTTATTAGAAAGTTTAAAAGGAAAGACCTATGTCATATCAATCATAGAAGAGGGAGTTGAAGCACTTAGTTTCTCCGAGTATCCAAGAAATGAAAATTATCTAATTGACTTACGAATGAAAATAAATAAAGAAATTCATAATGCAATAAAGGAATAATCAACTTGGAAGCATTGAAACAACTGAGAAAGGTTAATTTATATGACAGACAAAATCAACGGAATTTTACAAAATCAGCGAGAGATTACGAAGCAATTAGAAGAACTTGCAAACGCTGATACATCTTTGTTAAATAGGAAACTTACACAGGAATTGGAATTAGTAAAAAAAGACAACATACTACTTCAAGAAAAGTATGAGAAACTTGGGATTGAAAACAGAACTTTAAAAAATACACTTTATGAACAGATGAATCAGGAACGGATTTCAATCATAGCTTCATCTAGAAAAAAACATGAGGACTACTTTAGAGTTAATGCAGAAAACGGTTTAAATGAATTAGCAGAATTAGAGTCAAGCATTTCGAATCGTATTGCACATATCAAACAACGATTTTCAAAAGAAAAAATAGAGATAGAAAATGATATTTTTCAAAGACTAGAAGAGACGGAACAAATTGCAATCAATCACTTCAATCAAATGCGGCATTTGCGAACTGTTACAAAACAGATGTCACAGCGAGAAATGGATGCGTATGAGCAGTTACAAAATCAAGTTTTAACAGAAGATATGATACTTGCCAAAGCAAAGAAAAATAATTTCGAGCGATTAATTGGCTTAAATATAATTAATAAAATAGGTATTTTCTTAATTGTATTAGGTGTTATTTTTTCAGCTCGCTACACATATATTGCATTTAATGATAGTTTGCGTAGCATATTTATTTTCGCACTCGGTTTATTATTATTAGGTGCAGGAGAGCTTACAAATCGAAAAAAACCAAATGTTTTTTCTCTTGGTTTGACTGCTGCAGGTGTTTCCATTACCTATATTGGGATTGCAGTTAGCTATTTTCTTTTTCATGTTTTTACCATGTATCCTGCAATTATTATGTGTATTGTAGCTACACTTCTTTCTCTCGCTTTATCCATTCGATATAAGGCAGAGGTAATCCTTGCATTTTCACTTATCGGAGGCTATTTACCAATTTTTGCAATTAGCAATCAAATATCATTGCTTAGTGGTTTATTAATTTATTTTATTATTTTAAATTTACTAGCGCTTCTAATTGCATTTAAGCACAAATGGATCGTTACAACCTATATCGGACTCGTATTTAACATGATTGCATCGATTACAGTTATTGTGACGGGATCAAGTTACTCTAATGCATCGATTGTAACATTATGTTATTTGTTTTTTGCATTTGCAACCTATATCTTAATTCCAACCGTAGGTACATATACAGGAAAAACAAGTTTTAAAACTGCAGATATTATTTTAATGGGGTTTAATACCGTCATTGCTAGTATGATACTAATCAGTGCATTTTATTATTTCAATCTGGAAGATTATGTTGGTATTTTTGCTATGTTTTTTGCATTGGTTTATTTTTTATTGGCGAACCTAGTCGAAAAGAAGTTCCTTGAAGGAAGAAAAACGTCGAATTTATTTTATATTACATCCTTTACCTTCATTGTGCTAATCATTCCTTTTCAATTTGATATTATGTGGTTTTCCCTAGGATGGCTTTGCGAAGGAGTGGTTGTAACTATTTATGGATTACTTGGAAAAGACAAACGATTTAAAAATATTGGGCTAGTAATCACTTCAATCTGCTTACTTGGTTTTGTTAACTTAGACATTTTTATGGGAACTGATTCCTTATTTCCATATAAGTTTTTAGCGATTACGTTAGGATTATTCGCTATTTTATATACCTATATCAAAACAAAAACAATTGGATTCGATAAAACCATTGTAAAGATATCGTTTATCCTTTCTCTTTGGGCTTATATCAATTATATGTGTATCATAGAGTTAAATCAGGTTATGAATCAATATACGAATTACATAGGTTTTGCAATGGCAATTATATTGTCTTATGTGCTAGGATATATTTTAACAAGGCTAGAAGTGCTTTATGATAAAATCTCAATATTTTTGAGCAATACCATTTATATTTGGACATGGCTGTCTGCATTTATATTGAATTTTATACTTACACCATTTCAACATTCAGCTGAAAATGAAACTTTTTATTTTTGGCTAGGAACGTTATTGCTTATTTTGTTATTTTTATTTACAGCATTTACTATTTATAATTTCACACAAACAACATTGCGTAATTCCATAATTAAATTAGAAGTGATACCTTTTATTTTAACAATATATTTACTCATTTATTTAACTCAGATTCTTGTTTTCCAATATGAGCTTCATTTTTCTAATTATTTAATAAGCATTATTTATGTAATGATTGCTTTGGGCTGTATTATTTTCGGATTTATAAAGCGATTTAGTTACCAACGAAAAATGGGATTAGTACTTAGCATCATAACGGTAACGAAGCTATTTATTATTGATTTAGCCAGACTGACGGAGGGGTATCGCATTATTTCATATTTCGCATTAGGAATTTCACTGGTTGCTATCTCCTTTGTTTATCAGTATTTTAGTAAACGCTTAGAACTTGAAATCGATAACTTGATGGATTAATCAGGTTTGGTTATATAAGCAAGCATTTACGAATCTTGTAAATAAAGGAAGCATGTCATCATTTGCTAGCAACATTGCTTCGGGATGCCATTGTACCCCAATTCCGAATGGATAATTAGTTAATTCAATCCCTTCAATAATGCCATCACTGCTATAGGCGGATACAATCAGATTCCTTCCTAAATTTTTCACACTTTGGTGGTGGTAGCTATTGGTTCGAAGTTGATTCCCAAATATATGGGAAAGAATCGTATTTTCTTTTATGTTGACAGTATGACAATAATCAGAATATGCTCCAGTTTGCGCATGTTTTAAAACATTACCATGTAAAGTGACGTCTTGGAACAAATTACCTCCACATGCAACATTTAATATTTGATGACCTCTGCATATTCCAAGCAGAGGTTTTTCACTATTAATTACTTTTCGTGTTAAGTCCAAATGATACTGGTCAAGTTCTAGATTCGTATCTCCTAATAATGGATGTGGCTCAGCCCCATATAGAATTGGATTAATATCGATGCCGCCACTCAAAATAAAACCGTCGAAGGACTGAATGATTTCATCGACTATTGTATTTTTACAGATTGAA
>CAYJKD010000218.1:0-4476 GCA_964370595.1 uncultured Lachnospiraceae bacterium | reverse complement strand
ATGTATTCGAAGATATCGAATCCATGATAAACACATACGAAGCTAAATTTTATAAATTATTAGATTGTGCAAAAAATTTCCAATTTCAATTTCGCTTAGGACGCTATATGATTGAGCAGGAAGAGACAGACATCAATCGAATGATTAGCAAAGTTAACATGGCTCATAGTATTGCAAAATCAACCGAGGGAAAATTAATTGGAGATTATGATAATCGTTTTAAAGAAATGGTTTTACGTTCTGCTGATATTACAAATAAAATGCAAACTGCATTGAAGAATAAAGAGTTTAAAGTATATCTCCAGCCAAAAAATCAAATTAAAGATGGTCGAATTGTGGGAGCGGAAGCTTTAGTTCGGTGGCAAGAGGCTGATGGGACTATGATTTTTCCAAATGATTTTATCCCTTTGTTCGAACGAAATGGTTTTATTACTGAACTCGACAAATACATGTTAAGTCAAGTATGTATTATTATTAGGGGATGGATTGATAACAAAAAGCCATGTATTCCAATTTCGGTTAATTTTTCTCGTATCAATTTAAATAATCCAGATTTTGTTTCAGAGTTAAAAGAAATTGTGGATTATTACAAAATCCCATCGGAATACATCGAAATCGAGTTGACTGAAACCATTACAGTTGGAGGATCCATTGAATTTGAAAAACTTCTTACCGATTTAAAATCTGTCGGTTTCTCAACTTCAATTGATGATTTTGGATCTGGATATTCTTCACTTGGCCTTTTAAAGAATTTTAAAGTAGACACACTTAAGCTTGACCGGAGTTTCTTCTTAGATTACAAAGATGATTCTCGTGGTAATATAGTAGTAAATGGAATTGTAAATCTTGCACATAGTTTAAATATGCGAATTGTTGCAGAAGGAATCGAAGAATTTACCCAAGTAAATTTACTCAATGAATCTGGCTGTGATATTGCACAAGGATACTATTACGCAAAGCCTATGGCTGTTTCAGATTTTGAATTGTTTTTATCAAAAGATTTTAAGAACGAAACTATGGAGAATTTTAATGGATAGAGTAAACTATATATATACAAAAGATAGCCATTGCCTTGGCTGTAATAAATGTATTTTCAAATGCCCAGTAAATGCAAATAAGGCTATCTTTGATAACAATGAAAACAACGTAATAATAAAGGAGGGATTTTGCATTTCTTGTGGCGAATGTGGTTCTATTTGTGACCATAATGCTAGGGATTATTATGATGATTTAGATATCTTTTTTGAAGATTTGCAGAAGGGAATACCGATTTCTGTGGTTGTTGCACCTGCTGTACTTTCAAATTTTGAGCATAAGGAACATTTATTTGGTTATTTGAAATCAATTGGTGTCAATCAAATTTATGACGTTTCACTTGGTGCTGATATTTGCACTTGGGCTCATGTTAAGAAAATTCGCGAAAAAGCATTTAGCAGTATTATAGCTCAACCCTGTCCTGTAGTAGTTAGCTTTGTTGAAAAATTTCATCCTGAATTAATTCCTCGTCTTTCTCCAGTTCAAAGCCCAGTCGTCTGTCTAGGAATTTATTTAAAAAAATATTTAGGAATTACCGATCGACTCATGTTTTTATCTCCTTGTATTGGAAAAAAAAGGGAATGTACCAGCATACATACCCATGGAGTTCTTGACTACAATGTAACATTTGCAAAATTTATAGATTATATATCTACCCAAATGATTAATTTGCTTGAATTTCCATCTACTCCTTTCGATAATATGAAGGGATCTCATGGATTTACATTTCCTAGACCAGGTGGACTAACCGAAAATATTCAGTACCACCTAGAGGAAAATATTTGGACAAAACGTATTGAAGGAATTTTTAATATCAATCAGTATTTTACTGAATATCTTGATGATATCAAATCCGACCGACCTGTACCCTTGATTATAGATGCGCTTAACTGCATTCACGGATGTAACCTTGGTACAGGAACACTAAGAAATAGCAAACACAATCATATTGATCATACTATGAACGAGAACATAAAGTTATTATCTAAAGAAGAATCCGATATACTAATGAATAAATTTGACCATACTTTTAATATTGATGACTTTTTAAGATCTTATACCGATAGAAGTATCGAATACAAAACACCAGATGAAATTGATTTAGAAAAAATATTCTTGCAACTAGGAAAATTTACTGAGCAAGATCGAAAGATAAATTGCTTCTCTTGTGGGTATGGAAATTGTACTGATTTTGCTTATTCTATGGCTATTGGAGATAATCATAAGAATAATTGTAAGCATTATTTACTCAATAAATTCAAAAAAATCAGCCTTTTTGACGACCTTACTGGTGTAAAAAATCGCTATAGTTACAAACTTGCACTTGAGAGACTTCAAAAAAATCATCCACTTTTTGTTGGTATTATCTTTATAGATATTAATGGCCTAAAGGAAGCAAACGACCAGCTAGGTCATGTATATGGTGATCAACTCATTATCCGCTGTTCAGATATGCTTAAGCGCTTCTTTTTAGATAAGATATATCGAATTGGCGGGGATGAATTTATTGTTCTTGACAACAAAAGCGACCCTGCTACTTTCCGAAAAAAACTAACAGAAATGCAAGAAGAACTTAAAACTGAAAAAAATCTCATGGTTTCTATGGGTTCATCTTATAGTGTTTCTCCTGATCAATTAGATCAAAAAATAGAAGAAGCCGATCTCGCAATGTATGCTGCCAAAAAAGCATATTATAGACAAACTGGAAAGGCTAATCGTCGTTTATAATAACCAAAAAGAGGACTTATATGTATATTATTTCTACCACATAGTCCTCTTTTCTTTTTATATTTCTCCATTTTTAAATGCTTGCATCATTGTATATGTTAAGCTAAGACCATTTTCCTGATCTACAGGAACTCCTTCACGATTCATCCAAATACCTTCTATTAGCTCTTCTTCATCAATCGTAATTGTAGGATCTCCATCTAAGTCTGCAAAAAATCCCATAAGTAAACTCTCAGAAAACCCCCATGGTTGACTTCCATAATATCTTAGATTTTTCACTTGAACTCCCGCTTCTTCTTTTACCTCTCTAGCAATTGTTGCTTCTAAACTTTCGCCAATTTCACAGAATCCTGCAATTAAAGCATAGTTCGTAAATGCCCTATTTGCATATTTTGTAAGTAATATTTTATCCTCATTAATGACTCCAACAATAACAACTGGACAAATTTTAGGAAAATCCAAAAAGCCACAATTGACACATTTCATCGCTCTTTCATCTTCCTTTTCTACCATTACACCTCCACAGCATCCACAATATCGATTGCTTTGATACCATTTATACAAATGATTTGCTGTGATTCCAATGAATCCTTTCCACATAGGTACAAACGTTCGAAAAGAACTTATTGGTTTATACTCGAACGCTTCCCGTTCTTCAAATAAAATATCATGCTTAATAATTGTAAATACACCAATTTCATCAATAGAAAACAGATATGTTAACTGCTCATTCTTCAAATCAGGATATGCTTGTTTTAATGTTTCTATTGTGGGTAACTCTAAATTACTCTTATCAACATAGAATAGTGCTTGATTTTTACTAAATATCAAAAAAATATCAGTTTCTTGTGGTTCCCTCTTTACATAATCATTATTGTACTTATGTGGCTGAATATCTTGTATCATTACTAAATCCACCTTTTCTTGTTTGAGTAATTCTGTTATATTTCTATATATTTCTGCTTATTACACTTTTTTGGGAGTTAAGATTTTACGATGCTTTTGTCTCAATCTTTTCATTTCATACATTCGTTGATCTCCCAATGCAATAATTTGCTTTTCTGTGATATGATCAAATTCTGTATTAAAAACGATTCCATAACTAATTGATGTAGGATAAGATTTTTTATACTTACTTGCTATATTTCCTATTGTATTATAACATCGAACAATTTTAGCATTCACGTCCATTTCAGCCGTATAAGAGCCGATAGCAATAATCTCATCTCCTCCATATCGACCAATTAAATCTCCTGTAAAGAACTCACGTATTATTCTTGATACTTCTTCAATATAAAAATCACCTTCACTATGCCCATATACATCATTTGCGTGTTTTAATCCATCAATATCAATAAACGCTAGGAAAAATTTTTCTTTCCCTTGTATCTTTTTGGCTAAATTCTCTTCAATTTGATCCCTTGTTAACATTCCTGTTAAATTATCAGTAGCTGCTTGAATTTCTAACTGCTCTAACAATTCAAGTTGAAGTTTATTCTGCTCTTCTGCTTCTTTATATGCTTGCGCAGTTAACCTTAAACTCGCTAGATTATATGCATATATGATAAAAATCATAAATGCAAGTACAAATGAAATTCCAGAAAATATGTAGTAATACAATAATCCCTCTGAAGCATCAAGCGTTTTGGTTGTCGATGAAATCATAATAATTGTTACGTACATGATTGCAAATACACCTGTTAGAAACTGTAT
>CAYJKD010000217.1:955-4489 GCA_964370595.1 uncultured Lachnospiraceae bacterium | reverse complement strand
AATATTAATACCTTGTTATATTTACAACTTTATATTTGGTTTAATTTCAGGTGTTGCGATATTAGGATTTCCACCATTATTTGTCGTTGCAACAGCTCTTGCTGTGTTTCTTAGTCTTGCTATGCTGTTTATTACCTCTCTCTATTCCACTATTGGGATTGTACAATTTTATAAGGATCATGGACTAAGATATGGCAGAATACTTGTTATTACACAATGGATTTATTGTATTGATGTTATTGCACTTTTGGGTATATTCATTTATATTAAGAAAATCAAAAAACAGAAAGAGGAAGAAAATGCAGATAAGATACAGCGTAGATTTGAGAAAAGGACTTAATAAAAAAATGAAGTATATCATTATAGGCTTTGTTTTTTTATGGAGTATAATCTTTGGTGGTGTAGGACTATATCAATATGCAACTACAAAAACTCCTGAAGAGTATACATTTATTGATGTTTATGAATTTGAATACAGCCATATAAGGCACGAAATAGATAGGAGTAAAAGTGCTTCTGGAAGGCGTAGGACGGACCATGACTACTTTGTGACTTATGCAGGGTATGTGGATGAAACAAAGCTAGAATATATTGCAAAAAATGCTGATACAAGTGCAAGTGCAGAGAGTTTCGTAGAGAGTAATCCAACAGTAAATGTACAAGTTTTTACAGATAGTGAAGATTATCTTGTAATATCTGAAAATAAAAGCTTGGAAGCATTTTTAGAAGGTGAAAAGACAACTGGAATGATTTTTGCTATAATAGGTAGTGTGGTTTTTGTTATTGATTTAATCGTTGCTTTTTTTGTATTAAGGAAAAAACATACAGATTAGAAAATATTTTTAGCTACTCTTTGCAGTGTTTTTTTATATTTTACAAAATGCAACTGCCAGTTGCGTAAAAATATAGCCTACTTTATTGTGTGCTACTGTAAATCAAGGTAAGATTTACCCATAACACTCAACAGCAAGGAGGAAAATAGATTATGACTATATCAGATAAGATTCTACATCTAAGAAAAAGAAGTAATTTTACACAAGAGGAACTTTCAGAACATCTGAATGTTTCAAGGCAATCTGTATCAAAATGGGAAAGCGGGCAGAGCATTCCGGATATACATAAAATTATGGACATGGCAAAATTGTTTGGTGTGTCAACAGATTATCTTTTATTTGATGAAGTAAATGAAATTTCGGGCGAGCCGCTAGCTGAGAAAAATGAAACCAAGCTTGTTACAATAGAAATTGCAAATACATATATTGAAGTTCGAAAAAAATTTGCAAGCTCACTTTCAATTGCCGTATTTATGATTATAATCGCTGCGATACCCTTTGCTATTTCAGACCACCTACCTCAGGAAAGTCCATATTATAGGTTGATTTATATTTGGTTTTTCTCATTGGTTTCCGTTGGGGTAGCTATGATTATTTTAAGTTCAAGCAAGCTTACGCAATATGAATACATAAATACGGGAGACTTTGAGCTATCCTTTAATGTATTTGGTTTGATTAGAGAGCAAAAAAGTAAGTTAGAGCCGATTCGCACGAAAAGAATTGTAATTTCTACAATCCTGTATATTATAGCAGGATTGCCCATTCTTTTAGTAGGTAATGAAAGGCAAAACTCTCCCATGATAGCATTCGTTTTGCTGATAATTGGATTTTCAACGTTTCTTTTAATAAGGAGTGAAATAAACTTTTCAAGTTATGTATATTTGTTGCATGAGGATGAAGAACAAATAACTCAGCCTAAAGAGGTAAGGCGAAATAACGCGGTAATGGGTGCATTTTGGGCAATTATTTTAGCAATATTTTTGCTGTGGGGTTTTCTCGAAGATGATTGGAGTCGAAGTTGGCTTGTGTGGCCAGTTGGCGGAGCGATTAGCGTAGCTTTAGAGCTGATATTAAATCGCAATAATGGAAACAATTCAAAGTGATGGCTACTATATGGACCATATGGCAAATTTGGCGATGATATGGGATAATCAATTATAGATTTTCAATGCGAAGGATTATTTTAGAATTTTCTAAGTAGTACACAATTGTATCATCCTTATCATCTGCTCGTTTATCGATATTATCAAATTGAAACTTAGACATTTTAATAAATTCATAATTAAGTGCAGTGATATCACTTGCTTGCACGAGTGATATCGCAAACGCCGAGGGTGGAAATTTATTTTCACTCTTTAATCTTATTAAAACGTATTCATTGATTACAAAAGGACTTTCATAGCTTTCACTAATTAGTCTGTATTTATCATAAGTACTAATATCTATACCAGAATCAATACCAAAATCTTCCTGATCAGTTCGGCCATTTGCTGTACCTTCAAAAACTTCTCGATAAGTTAATATGTTGATTTCTTCAGCTGTACATATTCTACTTTGATAGCCATGATCTCTAACAGTTGGCATATCTTTCATACAGTTATACACAATAATTGTGTTTGGAATAAATGATAGTATAAGTAGTGGGATAGCAAGAATCAGTGCATGTACTTTTGGCAAAAAAGGAATACCTAATTTTTGAGGTACAATAATATAGATGATTAGTGCTTTGATCATGCTAAAACCGAGAATAATATTTATAATTGCGCTAATTAATACAGAGTAAAAATTATAATAAAAAAAGTTGCTTGCAAGGAAAGAGAATATCCCTAGTAATTCCATATTGCTTACATATCTTAAAATAAGATTTATAAAAATACTAAAAATAAATGGAAAAGCAAAACGAACGAAAGAACTTTTGCCAAATTCTTTATCTTGAAAATAAATATCAAGACTTTTTTGCTCTATTTTAGAAAAATAATCCTTATGATCAAGATAAAAGTTGTATCCAGTGTCATTTTTTTGTATTTGATATAGCAGGATCTCTTTATCCATTAGAATCACCTCCGTATGAATTTATAAACTCATCTATTTTTGATATGAAATTTTCTAGCTGGCTCTCATCAGTTCTTTTGAATTCATAGATTAAGGGATCGGTGTTTGGCGTAAAATCATCGCTTTCGGTTAGCATAACGCCAATACTAAATGTCTCATCGGAGTTGCTATTATCAAAAAGGTCTGTTTCTATAATAAAATTATAAAATTCTCGTATATCATGATACATACTTTCTGTATCATTTCTATTAACATGATACACATACATAATAAGAGTTGCTGAAAAATTTATTTTCTCCCATTCATAAGGGCGATGAAAGGAGTATGAATAGGTATTGTCAGCCATTCTAAGCCAATGTGATTGTTGCGTTAGGATGGCTCTATAATATTCGTTTTGTGCCATAAATCCATGAAAAGCTTCTTCATAAATGTCTATATCCTCTGGCACAACTACATCAAAGTATTCAACATCGTCTGATTCTTCTATATAATCAAGATTTTCTGCAGTGAATATATTAACAGCGTAATCAGGCAATTGACTAGGTTCGTTTGTTAGCATTTCATCTTGGTGAATCGTTTTATCATAAAATATTTCCATTGGAATAAGATCGTCATATGCATGTTTAATTTGAGCGATAGACTCCTCTTT
>CAYJKD010000217.1:0-945 GCA_964370595.1 uncultured Lachnospiraceae bacterium | reverse complement strand
CTAAAATCATCAAGAGCTTCTAGGTTATCATAAAACTCTTGGTAATCTTCGCCAATATTTTCTAAAGCCTTCTGATTCTCTATTTCAACCATTTTCTCAGCAGAGGTTTGTGTTGGATTTAATATCTTATCTTCGTGTAATTTAATACCAACAGATATCACTACTAGAATAAGGCAACATAGTAGTAGCCCCCCAAATTGTTCTTTATTCCTTGCAATTAATTGCTCAGATGTCATAAAGTTTACTCCTTAAAATATGTATTCATTTCATTATACTAAACAAGTTATTATTGTATCAAGCTATTTTTGACTATAATTATTATGAAATTATTACGAGGAAAATCGCAATGGTTGACTTTTGTACTCAAATAAAATATGATATGGATGTAAAAATTTGCAATGAGTGATATTATTGAATACATAGTAATAGTACATTTAGGATAAAGGAGAATTTTACGTTACTAGCAATATTATTACAATTTATTTCATATTTATTTCCGTATATCATTATCAATGTTACATTTTTTGTAGCATTGATTATAATTTTTAAATTATTTTTAAAGAATAAAAAAACAAAATAGGAAACAACACCAATACAACAGCCAAAGGAGTTTAATAATGAATTACAAGTTTAGAATACTAGTCCGAAAAAACCTTATGCTATTTATCGTGCTTGCAGGCGTTGTCGCCTTTTGCTTATCGCTTTGGTATTTTCGTATTGCACCAACGCTTGGGAGCGAAAGTGTGGTAAGCGTTTCCTCGGTAAGTGTTACCTCAGAAAATCATATATATGACCTAAGAGATTTTGACTTCGAAAATTCCATTGCAATATTGAATGGGAAAGAACAATATTTCACAGTTGAGCTGCTTACTCCGAAGGAGTTCAGCGAACGTGAAGATGAGGCACAAATCGGACACCCCTTTAACGACCCTGTGGACACATCTA
>CAYJKD010000216.1:0-4535 GCA_964370595.1 uncultured Lachnospiraceae bacterium | reverse complement strand
TGCCGATCCTTATACCATGGCTGGATACGTTTTATCTGATGATGTACAATTTTATCTAGCTTCTGTTGATCAAAAAAATGCACTTATGGACTTGAAAAATCAAACTAGTATTGATGCCTACACTGAACTATTTAAAAATGCAGACTTTGGTGGCAACCAAACATTTCCAGAATCTTTTAGCTATGCTCATGAAGGAATCTTCTACTTTAGCATTCCTGTTCCACATGCAGTAGGCGACTATGCAATCGTCGTGTTTCCACTAGAAAGTAAATAACCAATTGAAAGGAATTCTAATTATGAATCAAGTAACTATATTTGACCACCCACTAATTCAACATAAAATATCTATTTTAAGAGATAAAAAAACAGGAACCAACGAGTTTCGATCTTTAATTGAGGAAATTTCTATGCTGATGGGCTATGAAGCACTAAGAGATCTTCCAGTTGCCAACGTAGAAATTGAAACTCCAATAGAGGTATGTCAAACACCTATGATTGCTGGTAAAAAACTAGCAATTGTACCAATCCTAAGGGCTGGGCTAGGTATGGTAAATGGTATTCTCGCCTTAGTTCCAAGTGCAAAAGTAGGCCATATCGGATTATACCGTGATGAGACTACTCATGAGCCACATGAGTATTACTGCAAACTTCCAACACCAATTGAACAACGCACTATTGTTGTGCTAGATCCTATGCTTGCAACAGGTGGTTCTGCTGTTTCTGCTGTTGATTTTATTAAAAAACATGGTGGAAAAAACATTAAATTTATGGCAATCATCGCTGCTCCTGAAGGACTAAAGAAACTAGAAGAGGCACATCCAGATATCCAAATTTACATTGGTAATTTAGATCGTTGTCTTAATGATGACGCATATATCTGTCCTGGCCTTGGAGATGCAGGAGATCGCATCTTTGGTACAAGATAATTTCGTTTATTTACAATAAAAATGGTATCAAATTCTTACCGAGTTTGATACCATTTTTTTTATGAAATTATCTCTCTTCTTTTTCTACAATATTGTCTTGTGCTTTATAGATTGAGTCTTCTGGAACACATCCTCTTACAGAAGATAATGGATAAACATTACTATTTTTCCCAATTACCGTTCCAGGATTGAGAACACTATTACATCCTACCTCTACGCCATCACCAACCATAGCACCTACTTTTTTTCTTCCTGTCTCAATCTTATCTTCGCCTTGAATTGTTACAGGTGTCTTATCTGATTTTACATTTGAAGTTACTGCACCTGCTCCCAAATGAGCTTTATATCCCAATATTGAATCTCCAACATAATTATAGTGTGGTACTTGTACATCATTAAATAAAATCACATTTTTTAATTCTGTTGAATTTCCAACAACCGCACCATCTCCAATTAAAACATTCCCACGAATATACGCTCCATGTCTTAGCTCTGCTCCCTTACCAATAATCACTGGACCAATTACCCCTGCTGTTGGAGCAATTTTTGCTGTCTTATGAATCCAAATCCCTTTTGCTGGATTTGCATATTCTTCCTTTGGCAAAGTTTTTCCTTCTGATTCAATAAAATTCCCAATTGAATCCAACGCTTCCCAAGGATATTCCGTTGCATCTAACAATGTTTTAGCCATTGTATGTTCCAAGTTAAAAAGTGCTTTTGTTTTCATTTCATTTTTTTTCATTTTCTACTTCCTACCTTTTATAATTTTTTCCTGTTATTTCAAATACTGATCGCAAGGAGCTTTGATTATTTAGTTTTAAAACATTATATGTTCTTCCTGCTACAAACTGCTCTAATTTTTCCATATATTCCTCAGTAGTAATACTTCCCTCTGCCAAATAAGTTAAACCTTTTTCCCAACTAGCAGTTAACTCAGGGTTCAATAATTGTTTAATAGAAGCTTCCACTACATCAAAAATCAATTCTCCTAATAATGTTGGAACTATGATTTGTGTTTTTGTATTAAGTGATAAGTATTTAATGTGTACTAATTTTTTTAATATTTCTGCTCGTGTGGCACTCGTTCCAATTCCACTACCCTTTATCTGGGCTCGAAGTTCATCATCCTCAATTAACTGTCCTGCATTTTCCATTGCTAAAATCATAGAACCAGAAGCATAACGTTTCGGTGGAGATGTTTCTCCCTCTTTGATGTTTATTTCACAAATATCAAACACCATCCCTACCTTTAAACTACTTAGTTGCTTAAGAAATTCTGGCGTTTGTTCTTCCTTTTCTGTAACCTCGCTATTATCATCTTCTACTTTTTTCTTTGTAGAAGGATCATACGCCACCAAAAGATACCCTTGTTGTATCAATGTTTTAAAGTTTGTAAAGAAAGATTCTTTTCCTACATTTATTTGAATTCCATATTTTTGATAAATAGCAGGTGGATAAAAAATACTTAAGAATCTTCGAACAATCACTTCAAAAACACTGCTTGCTAAAGAGTTTAAACTCCGCATTGCTCCAATTCCTTGTCCAGTTGGTATAATAGCATAATGATCTGTAATCTGCTTATCATTCACATATCTCGTTTTCGATAGACTTTGATAGCTTTTTTGTATCATTATCTCATCAATAAATTCCTTGAATTGAGGTATCTGCCCAAGTCCACTTATATTTTTATATATCTCTTTTGCCACTGCACTTGATAGTACTCTCGCATCTGTTCTTGGATATGTAACCATCTTTTTTTCATACAGTTCCTGCACTACCCGTAGTGTTTCATCTGGACTAATTTTAAACATTTTTGAGCAATCATTTTGAAGTTCTGCTAGATTGTATAGAAGTGGCGGATTTTTCGTTTCTTTCTTTTTTTCAATTTTTTGAATCACAGCCTCAAAGGGTATCTGCTCTTTTAATCGTTCAATTAGATTTTCTGCATCAATTTTTTCTTTTAATCCATTTTCTTTATAGAGTTTTGGAGATTGATAATACATGGAACCTTCTACAGCTTTCCATTCTCCATCCAAATTAATTTCATCTTTTTGGAAATTACCAATTATACGATAAAAGGGCGTTTTATTAAAGTCTCTAATTTCTCGTTCTCTTCTTACTACCATTCCTAGAACACAAGTCATAACTCTTCCAACAGATAATACCGTGCGATCCGTTTTCATATAACCCGAAATCAACGGTCCATATTTTAATGTCAGAAGTCTAGAAAAGTTAATTCCCATTAAATAGTCTTCTTTGGCTCTTAAATATGCCGATGCTGCAAGATTATCATACTCAGACCAATCCTTCGCCTCTCGAATTCCTCTTAAAATTTCATCCTCTGTCTGAGAATCAATCCATACACGCTTTCTAACTTTTCCGTTTACCTCAGCCATCTGGTCCACCAATCGATAGATGTATTCCCCTTCTCGTCCCGAGTCAGTACAGATATAAATAACATCTACATCTTCACGGTTAAGTAATTCTTTAACAATAGAAAATTGTTTTGCAACTCCTTCTATAATTTCATACTTAAAGGTTTTAGGCAAAAATGGTAATGTATGCAAACTCCAACGTTTTAAACTTGCATCATACTGCTCTGGGTAACTCATTGTTACCAAATGTCCTACACACCAAGTTATCAAGTTATCTGAAGATTCGATGTAACCGTTACTTCGTCTTCCTGATAGTTTTAGCGCATTTGCAAATTCCTGTGCAACACTAGGTTTCTCTGCAATATATAATGATTTTCCCACGTATCAGGATTCCTTTCTCTTTCTTATAACTATAGTTTATTTATCAGCTTAAAGATTGTACCATAGTCAGCTGATGTTCTGCAAGAAAAAATGCACCTGAGGCATACTAAAACATCTGCCTCTCGGTGCATCTTATTTACGTTTCCTCTTTTTGTATGTAACTTACATACCCTTGTGTGGTTGAGATATCTGCATGTCCCATAATGGACTGAACTGCAGATAACTGTGTTCCATTCTCTATTAAATTAACTGCAAACGAATGTCTGAGTGAGTGTAGGGTAATATCCTCTTCAATTCCAGCTTTGTCCCCATAGTATTTGACAATTTTCCAAAAACCTTGCCTTGACATAGAGCTTCCACTACAGTTAACAAACAAATAATCAGAATTATTTCCTTTTAATAGTTTCTCTCTCGCATGAGAAAAATATCGTTCTATCGCTTTTTTTGTTTTTTTCCCAAAGGGAACGATTCGAACTGATTTTTCATTTTTACAAGTAATATAACCAACTTTCACATTGATATCTTCTAGTTTTAAATTGATAAGCTCTGAAACTCTCACTCCAGTTGCGCAAAGCAACTCTAGCATCGCCTTATCACGAATTTCTTTTGGGGTTTCATTTTTAGGCTGACTTAGTAATTTCCCTACTTCTTGGTTTGATAAAATCAATGGCATTCTTTTTTCAATCTTAGGAGCACGAAGTGACTGACTAGGATCCTTTTTAATCATTTCGTTCTTAAGTAGATATTGAAAAAAAGCTTTAATAGAAGCTACTACACGAGAAATCGTAGTTGTGGCCTTTCCTTCTTTTTCTAAATGTAATAAATAAGAATTCAAACTAGTTTTTGTAACTTT
>CAYJKD010000215.1:0-4623 GCA_964370595.1 uncultured Lachnospiraceae bacterium | reverse complement strand
AAGATATACTATCAATAAAATGTTTTGTTATTACTTCTTCCATATCTATAATTGTAGTTAAATTCATAAATGAATTCCATTCTATCAATAATTCATAATATTGGTAAAATTGTAATATTTGCTCATTTGTCAATTTTAAGTCCAAACTTTCTAGTTCTTTCAATAAAATTGATTCAAATTTTTCGTTTACTAATAGATTCATTCTATTTTTTTCCTTTCCATTGTTCTAAATAAATTAACAATACAGAAATATCCGATGGTGAAACTCCAGAAATTCGTGAAGCTTGCCCTATAGAAATTGGTTTATAAAGCTCTAATTTTTGAACAGCTTCAATTCTCAAGTTATGAATCAATTTATAATCAATATCAAGTGGTATTTTCTTATTTTCTAGTTTTTTAAATTGATTAATTTGTTGTTGTTGACGTTTGATATATCCTTCATACTTAATATCAATATCTCTCCGTATTTCTTCTCTTTGAGGATCTATTTCTGCTAACATAAAATAATCTAATTCTGGTCTCTTAATTAATTCTGCTAATGTAGTTCCTGCTTTTAATGGAGTACTATTTAATTTTTCTAGTAGTTCTTGTACTTTCTTATTAGCTCCAATATTTTTGTTTTCTAATCGATTAATTTCTTTTTCAATTAATTCTTCTTTATTAATTATATCTTGATACTGCTCTTCTGTGATTAGTCCCATTTCATATCCTATTTTTCTTAATCTCAAATCAGCATTATCTTGTCTTAAAAGAAGACGATACTCTGCTCTAGAAGTCATCATACGGTATGGTTCAAAATTTTCTTTTGTTACTAAATCATCAATCAAAACTCCTATATAAGCTTCTGATCGATCTAGTATAAAGGGATTTTTTTCTTTCACATACATTGCGGCATTCACTCCAGCAATAAATCCTTGTACGGCAGCTTCTTCATATCCAGAACTACCATTAAATTGACCTCCTGAAAACAATCCAGATATATTTTTAAACTCTAAAGAAGGCTTTAATTGTCTGGATTTTATACAATCATATTCAATTGCATATGCATTTCGAATAATTTTTGCATTTTCTAATCCCGCAACAGAACGATACATTTCATATTGAACATCTTCAGGCAAAGAACTTGACATTCCACCTAAATACATTTCATTGGTGTATTCTCCTTCAGGTTCAACAAACACTTGGTGTCGAATTTTATCTGGAAATTTTACAACTTTATCTTCAATAGAAGGGCAATATCTTGGCCCTGTTCCTTCTATTGTACCAGAAAATAATGGTGAACGATGAAGATTCTCACGAATTATTTCATGAGTTTTTTCATTTGTATAGGTTAGCCAACATGAAATTTGAGGTTTTTGAATTTCATCAGGATTAGTCGAAAATGAAAATGGAACAATTCTTTCATCACCAAACTGCTCTTCCATTTTAGAAAAATCAACTGTTTTTTTATCTATTCGAGCTGGTGTTCCTGTTTTAAATCTATTTAATTCGATTCCATTTTTAATTAGTGAGTTCGATAATTGATTCGCTGCTTGTAAACCATTCGGTCCTGTTTGATTGCTAATTTCACCATAAATACATCTAGAATTTAAATATGTTCCAGTAGCTAAAACAACTGCTCGAGCATAATATACTGCACCTGATGCAGTTTTTATTCCTTTAATAACATCGTGCTCAACAATTATTTCTGATACTTCAGATTGTCTTACTGTAAGGTGCTCAGTATTTTGTAACGTTATTCTCATTTCTCTACTATAACATTCTTTATCCGCTTGAGCACGAAGTGAATGTACCGCTGGTCCTTTGGATTCATTGAGCATTTTAGACTGGATAAATGTTTTGTCAATATTCTTACCCATTTCACCCCCAATTGCATCAAGTTCTCTTACTAAATGACCTTTAGAGCTACCACCTATATTAGGATTACATGGCATAAGTGCAATACTATCAACACTAACGGTAAAACAAATTGTTTCTAGTCCTAAACGAGCACATGCCAATGCTGCTTCACAACCAGCATGACCAGCACCAATAACCACAACATCATATGTTTCAACTAAATATGACATAAAACGATTCCTCTCTACTTTCCTGTACAAAACTTACTAAATATTTCATTAACCAAATCATCTTCCAGTGATTCTCCTAAAATTGTTCCCAATTTCTCATAAGCATTCATAAAGTCAATTGTCAAAAAATCTTCTGGCATTTGATTATCAATACCTTCTTTAACCATCTTAAGTGCCTCCAAGGCTTCTACTAATGCATTTTTATGTCTCACATTTGTAATTATCACTTCATCATTAAAATCAATATTACCTTGATAAAACATAGTTTCTACTAAATGTACAAGTTCATCAATACCCTTTTCTTCTTTTGCTGAAATTGTTATAACTGGTAATTCGATTTTTTTAATTATTTCTTCTGGTGTTAAAACCATTTTTAAATCAGATTTATTGAGTATTACAATACCATTTTTATTCTTGATTAAATCCATAATCATTTCATCATTTTGATCTAATGGTCTCGAGCTATCTACTACATATATAATTAAATCTGCTTTTTCGGCTATTGATTTTGCTTTTGATACACCGATTTGTTCTACAATATCATCTGTATCTCTTATTCCTGCTGTATCAATAATATTCAATGATATTCCATTCATATATATTTGTTCTTCTAATGTATCACGAGTTGTACCTTCTATATGTGTAACAATTGCGCGTTCTTCACCTAACAAAACATTTAAAAGTGAAGATTTCCCAGCATTTGGCTTTCCTAAAATAACCGTTTTAATTCCTTCTGAAACATATCTACCATTATCTGATGATTGAATCAGGTTTTCTATTTTATAAATCATTGGATTTAGTAACTCTATCAATTGGTCTTTATATCCATCAAGTGAAATATGTTCTGGGTCATCTAATGCAGATTCTATAAATGCAATTTGATATAATACGTCATCTCTTAATTCTTTTATTCTTTTTGAAATACTACCTTTTAATTGATTTACTGAACTTTTAATTGCATAATCATTTTTTGAATGAATTAAATCCATTACTGCTTCCGCTTGTGATAAATCCATTTTTCCATTTAAAAATGCTCTTTTTGTAAATTCACCAGGTTCAGCTAATCTTGCACCATTTTCTATTACTAATTCTAATATTTTTTTTGTAACAAGAACCCCTCCATGACAGTTAATTTCAATGACATTTTCACCTGTATAGCTATTGGGTCCTTTCATAACACTTAAACTTCATCTATTAAATATCCATTTTTCTCAATATGGCCATAATGAATTGTATGTGATTGAACCTGTGATATTTTTTTTCCATCTTTTTTCGGTTTAAATATTTTTTCAATTAATTCAAGTGATTCAAAACCACTAATTCGAATAATTCCAATTCCTGAACCGCCTAAGGCTGTTGCAATTGCTGCTATTGTATCCATGTAAAACACCCCTCATATATTGAAAGGATGTCCAAAGGTGAAAATTCACCATAGGACACCCTTATATCTTACTTTCTATTACTTACCTTGAGATTGATACTTTCTTTTTGAATTACTATAATTTTCTCTCTTTGGCAAAATAACAACATGTCTAAATGGATTTTCACCTTCACTTTTTGTTACAACATATTTATCATTTTGCAAAGCAGAATGTATAATTCTTCTTTCATAAGGATTCATAGGCTCTAATGATACTGGCTTCCTAGTTCTTTTCACTTTATAAGAAATATTTTTAGCAAGTATCTGTAAAGTCTCTTTTCTACGTTCCCTATAATTTTCTGTATCTAGCTTCACTCTTACATAACCTTCTGAAACTTTTTTATTAACTACAAGACTTGTTAAATATTGTAGAGAATCAAGTGTCTGTCCTCTTTTTCCTATTAGGATTCCCATGTCTTCACCTTTCATGACAATCTCTAATTCAATATCTTCCTTATCAAAATTAATTTCATAAGTAACAGGGATATTCATTGCACCTAAAACTTGATTTAAAAAACTTTCAGCATTAGATTTAATATCATCAATTTTACTAAAATCAAATGATTTATCCGATGGTTTACTTTCAATAGGTTTCTCTACTACTTCAGTATTTTTATTTTCAACAACCACAGTTGGAACAATTGGTTTTTCAATTTTTTCAACCACTACTTCTTCGTTTACTTTTTTTAATTCAGCTTTTATTACAAAAGGCTTAGCTCCAAATCCTAAAAAACCTGAAGAACCATTTTCCACGATTTCATAACTCATATTATCACTACTTGTTTGTAATTCAATTTTTGCTTTCGTAATTGCTTCTTCTAACGTTTTAGCTGAAACTGTAATCATAGTAGAATCCTCCTATTTACTGTTTTTTTCATTAAACCTAGCAACCATATTTGCCTTAGATGAAATACTTCCAGGCTTACTATCTTTGTTATAATATTCATTTGACTCTTTTACAACTTCTTTTGTCTGCTCAAGCTGTTTATTCCTATTATCTTCTTCTACTTTAGCAGAATTTTCAATTTTCTTCAAAGTAACACTTGCATTTTGATTTATTTTCTGAGGTGGTAATCCCTTTTTTTCTCTCTTCTTATTAGATTTTTCAACATTTATTCTTACCAACTCATCAAT
>CAYJKD010000214.1:0-4628 GCA_964370595.1 uncultured Lachnospiraceae bacterium | reverse complement strand
AGTTATTATAGATAAGTTTGGTGAAGATATAGAAACTAAAATCATTAACAAGGAATGGTTTGAAGTTAAGGTGGATGTATCAGTAAGTCCGATTTTTTATGGGTGGCTATTTCAGTTCACAGGAAAAATGAAAATCACCTCCCCTGCTCACATTGTGAATTCATATAAAAATATGCTAAAAGAGGCTCAAATTTTCTAAGGTGGTATCTACAAGTACCACCTTGTTTTTATTTGATAAAATCACATTGAAAGAGAACAATAGTTCTGCTATAATAATTTTTGTAAACTATATGGTTGACAAAATTAAAGGAGAGGTGACTGATGACTTTCGGCGAATATATACGAAAAAAAAGAACAGAGAAAAAGCTAGGACTGAGAAGTTTTGCTTCACTTATAGGGAAATCAGCAACATATGTATCAGCTATTGAAAATGGCGATAAAGTTGCGCCATCTGACGAAGTTTTAAAAACAATAGTATCAGTATTAGACCTAGATTTAAAGCAAACCGAGAAGTTATATGATTTAGCTGCACAAACTAAAACTAATAACCCAATACCAGCTGATATAACTGAAACTATCAAAGGCAGCAATACAGTTCGACTAGCACTAAGAGTTGCAAAAAACTTAGATGCAACTGATGAAGAATGGGAGGAATTTATGCAGCTATTACAGCAGAAAAGAGATAAGGGGGAAATTTGATGGCCAAAGCCTACAAATCTAGGGCGATAGAAACAATTGCGCAAAACACTCTAATGCAATATAACCCAAGACTTGTAAATGGAGAGCCACAAGCCATACCAATAGAAGATGTAATAGAATTTCATCAAGGCATAATACTTCAGTTTCGCAATTTATCTAAAAATGGAACTATACTTGGTATGACTATTTTTGAAGATATGATAATTCCTATTTACAATGAAAAAACAAAAAAATATGAGCCTATTATCGTTAAAGAAGGAACTATCATTATCGACAAAAGGCTACTAACAGAAAGCAAAGAAAAAAGACTAAGATTTACCCTCGCCCACGAATACTCCCATTATATAATCCATAATGAGTATTATAAAGAAACAAGCGAAGTAGCAAATAAACTATCAACAGATAGCGATGCTAGAACTGAGCGAGAGGCAGATGAATTAGCTGCAGCAATGTTAATGCCCTTTGGGAGATTAAAGGTTGCATACAAAAGACTAAGTGGAAAACTGAACAGGACAGGCTTAATCAATCATTTAGCAATAATGTTCAATGTTTCTAACCAAGCAATGGAAATTCGCCTTCAAAACTTAAAACTAATATAAGAGAGGTATAAGGCAATTAAAACTAAATCATCGACACTGCAAGATATGAAGGTTGTCCGTTGTCCAAACTGTGAATATATAGTAATGGACATAGAAACGGGTCGCAAGCCATTCAAACCAAACATCGCTGAAATGGCGATAAACACAAGATGCAGTCGGTGTGGCAAAGCAATAAGGATAGAACTTAGCAATGCTTAAGACAATTAAATATTACTACTTATAGTGCAAGGGCCACTCCGGCAGTACATCATAGAAAAAGGATAGATCATCCTATGTATTGGAACGGTAATAGGCGTGACAAGTAGCTTTAAAGCTTACTTTGTCACGCCTTTTTTTATTGCCCTTTTTTAGCTATTTGTAACACTAATCATACTCGGCTTTAAAGCTACAAAAATTTGTAGACTTTGAGGTAAAGTATGATTTTTTTATTTAGCACAGGATGTCGCTCCCCTCCACTAATTTTTAATTTCCCAACAAGAAGAAATTAAAAATTAAATTTGGAGGAACGACAAATGTCAAAACAATTTAAACAATTAAAAGATTTTGAATATTACTTATGGACAACTGAAGATGGAAAGTGCTTTGCAAAAATTAAAGCAACAGATGAGGAAAGCGAAGTTGATCGAAAAACATTTAGATATTTAAGAGCAGTTGAAAAAAATATGCGAAGAAGAATAGAAAAAGAAATGGATAAATCTTCACCCACTATTTTGTCATTAGATTATTTAGCTTATGAAGAAATGGAAAAAGGAAGTTGGCTAGCAGATAAAACTGATTATGAAAATTTAATAACAACAGAACTTATGGAAGAAAAATTTTTCGAGCTACTTACAGACAAACAAAGAGAAGTGTATAACCATTGCATTAAAAATGGGAATACAGCAGCTAGTTTTGCAAAATCACAAGGCATAACTGAGAAAGCTGTGCGAGATAGAATTTTAACCATAAAAAATAAATTTAAAAAATTTTTAGATGATACTTCGGTTTTAAAAAAATGATGTCCGTTTGATATATGAAGGACAAAAAATACCCTTTCAGACGAACATTGAAAATTTAATATACCTTTATCAAAATACTTTAGCTTAAAGAGCTGTAAAAAGCAAAGCAACAGTGGAGTATACGCAAAGACCACCTGTGGGATTTCCCATCAAATCGATGACATCAAAGGTGCGAGCGATAAATATATGTCCCAGAAATAATTTATGATGAATTATTTGCAATAACCCTTTAAGCCTATAATGATACTCCTGTTTGGTCATAAAGTCGAGCGTTAAAAGCGTCGCAACAAGTGAGAGCAGTCGGTGGAGAACCCAGCGAAGGTGGAAGTCCTGTGATGAAGTCTAATCAGCTTCAGTTTTGATAATTGCCGTACTTCGGATGTCGTGGACAAATACAGTCTGAACTATTTAATACATCAAACACTTAAAAAGATGTTAGTTATAAATAATGCTCTAAGAGCTATCCATAAAAAACTAATATTATATAAGTGAGAAGATGACTTAATGTTAGATAGTGGGGATTTATGAAAGTAAGTCCCTGTCAGTGTGATATTAAGTTTTAAAAATGAAAGGAGATTCAAATGGAAAATATTTATCGTGGTGATGTCTATATGGTAGACCTTGAAACTGGAAAAGGCTCAGAGCAAAACGGAGTAAGACCTGCAGTGGTTTTACAAAATAATATTGGTAACAAGTATAGCAAAACCGTTATTATCGCCTGTATAACAACCAAATATAAAAAGATTTTACCTACTCATATTATTTTAAAAAATAATGAGCTTAAAGAAAACTCAAGGGTGCTACTAGAACAAGTACGAACTGTTGACAAGAGTAGGCTAATAAATCACATTTGCAAATTAAATGAAGATGAACTCGTAAACATAGACAAAGCACTAATGGTTAGTGTTGGACTAAACCCTACATATTTATAGGAGGCAGAAAGATGGATATAAAGAGTTATGTCTGCTTAATTCAGATGATTAGCCAATTAAAAAGCAGTGGTGAGCTGACTGAAGCAGAGGCACACAAAGTAATAGAGCGATTATCGTCAAAGTATGAACTATCACCCATTTATATATAGTAAATCTTGTTGGTAATTGGTATAGCTTTATGAACTGTCATTGTGGTAATGTGTTGTACTAAGGAAGGAGGACATATATATGAGCCAAGCAGTCTTGAAACAAACCCCATTAAGAGAAATAATACAAATCGATGCAACAATAAAAACTGAACTAGCAAAAACAAAAGTCGCTGGATATGCGAGAGTGAGCAGTAGCTCAGATGATCAATTAAACTCATTTAGCACTCAAGTAAATTATTACACATCACTTATAAGTAATAATCAAGACTGGGAGTTTGTAGATGTGTATGCTGACGAAGGTATAACTGGAGTTTCTACAGAAAAAAGAGATGATTTTAATAGGATGGTTGCCGATTGCAAAAAAGGCAAAATCGATAGAATCATCACTAAATCAATAAGTAGATTTTCACGAAACACAGTAGATAGTTTAAAGATAGCAAGAGAGCTTAAAGCAATAGGTGTTACTATACACTTCGAGAAAGAAAACATAGATACATCAAAGCTAACAAGTGAGGTGTTATTTACTCTATATTCCAATATGGCAGAGCAAGAGTCGATGACCATATCCCAAAACTGCAAAAAAGCAAAGAGAATGAGAATGCAGATGGGAACATATGTATCATCAAGTACACCATATGGATATAGGCTAGTAAACAAAGAACTAGTTATACACGAAGATGAAGCAAATATCGTGCGAAGAATATTTAATGAGTATATTAATGGCAAAGGTAAGAGAAAAATAGCAGATGATTTAAATAGAGATGGTGTTTTTAGAAGTAATAGTAAGAAACAATGGTATGTAGGTACCATAGATTACATTCTAAATAATGAGAGATACATTGGTGATAGTAGATTTCAAAAATATTTCTCAGAAGATATATTGCCATATAAAAAGAAAATAAATCGTGGTGAACTTCCAATGTATTATGTTAAAGATACTCATAATATCATCCTAGACACAGTTACATATGAACTAGCAAAAATACTATATAATAAGAAAAGTACCCATCGTAATAAAGATGAGATAGAGTATACTCTAAGCAGAAAGATGTCTTGTAGTATCTGTGGGACAACCTTTAGAAAAAAAGTGGATAGGAAAAAAGCTTATTGGGTGTGTAGATTACACGATGATAGTTCAGAATACTGCCCTAGTCATAGATATACAGAAAAAAGTATATATACAGCTTTTATCGAGATGTATAATAAACTTCAAGCTAATATAAATGTGCTTATATCAATGAGGAATAGCCT
>CAYJKD010000213.1:3599-4686 GCA_964370595.1 uncultured Lachnospiraceae bacterium | reverse complement strand
AGACGAGAGACCCTAGAGACATATACAAACAGATTGAAACAATTAGAAGATATTACAAACGCATTTAAAGGCGTTGAGAAATCTTTTGCAATTCAAGCCGGTAGAGAAGTGCGAATTATGGTTGTTCCAGATCAAATTAGTGATGACGATATGGTGTTGATGGCTCGTGATATTTCTAAGAAGATAGAGGAAGCATTAGAATATCCAGGTCAGATTAAGGTGAATGTAATTCGAGAATCAAGAGTGATTGACTACGCAAAATAGTGGATGATTTTTGAGATGATTAGGAAAATAATTGAGTCAAGTACGAAGTGTATGAAACGCTTTGTGCTTGACTCGTTTTTATTTTTAGAATAACGATTAAGCTTATTCTTTGTTTTTTTCATACAGGATTAGTAATCCCTTTAAAAGTAAAGACTCATCATAAATGATGTTTCTCTTACATAGAGGAGCAATAAAACGAGAAAGGCCGCCAGTAGCAATAATTGTGGCAGATTCCCCTAGCTCGCTTTCCATACGTTCTATTAAGCCATCTATCATTCCTGCGCTACCATACATGATTCCACTACGCATGCAATCGATGGTATTTTTACCAATTATTTTTGATGGAATTTCTAAGCTGATATGTGGAAGCTGTGCAGTTTTTGCACTTAGGGAGTCAAGGGATACTTTAAGCCCAGGTAAAATACATCCACCAACATAAGAACCTTGCCGATCAACAGCGGTTAGTGTGGTTGCAGTTCCCATGTCGATAACGATAAGGGGTGTTGGGTATTCATTAACAGCAGCTACTGCATCAACAATTAAATCACTTCCTACGGTTTTTGGGTTATCCATTTTAATATTGATTCCCGTTTTAATTCCAGATCCAACAAGTAAAGGGCGAAATCCAAATATTTTTTTAACAGCGGAAGATATCCCAGCATTGAGTGGAGGAACAACAGAAGAGAGAATGGCTCCCTCAAAGTCACTAGGAGCTAATTTGTAAATTTCTAAAATATTTTTAATATGCACTGCATATTCAAGACCAGTTTGTTGATGGTTAGTTGTGATTCGTTCTACAAAATAAGTTTTTTCTTTATCGATA
>CAYJKD010000213.1:0-3589 GCA_964370595.1 uncultured Lachnospiraceae bacterium | reverse complement strand
TACCACCGATTACAATATTTGTATTTCCCATATCAATTGCTAAAATCATAGGATACTCCTTTCGTGTAAATGAGATTTGTGATATACTCATTGATAATGCGTAAAAATAATTACAATATTGATATCCTATCATAGAGCGAATTAGAATACAATGATAAGAATAAAAATGAGGTAAAATTATGTTAAAAGGTAAAACGGTTGTACTAGGAATAACAGGTGGAATTGCAGCATATAAAATGGCGACACTTGCTAGTATGCTCAAAAAACTACAAGCAGATGTAGTTGTGATTATGACTAGAAATGCAACAAACTTTATTACACCGATGACATTTGAATCCTTGACAGGTAACAAATGTTTGGTTGATACGTTTGATCGAAATTTTCAGTTTCAGGTTGAGCACATTGCTCTTGCAAAGCGAGCAGATGTGTTTTTAATTGCGCCAGCTACAGCAAATGTAATTGCTAAAGTGGCATGTGGATTGGCGGATGATATGCTTACAACAACATTTTTAGCAACAAAAGCACCTAAATTAATTGCGCCAGCAATGAATACGAATATGTATGAAAATCCAATTGTGCAAGATAATATAAAACGATGCATTTCGTATGGAATGAAAATGATTAACCCTACTGTGGGGTATTTAGCATGTGGAGATACAGGAGCTGGGAAGATGGCAGAAGCAGAGGTAATGCTTGAGCAGATTCTTTTAACAATAGCGTATGAAAAAGATTTAGTAGGAAAGCGTGTATTAGTAACAGCAGGACCAACAAGAGAATCTTTTGATCCAGTTCGATTTATGACAAATCACTCTACAGGGAAGATGGGATATGAAATTGCAAAAGCAGCAGCAAGAAGAGGTGCAGAAGTAACATTAATCAGTGGAATGGTATCTTTAACACCTCCTATTGGAGTTTCATTTATTTCAGTGAGAACAGCAGAAGAAATGTTTCAAGCAGTTAAAGAATGTGCGAATAATCAAGATATTATCATCAAATCCGCAGCAGTTGCAGATTATCGACCAAAACAGGTAAGAGAAGAAAAGACGAAAAAATCAGAAGGTACATTTATGGTAGAGTTGGAACGCACCATAGATATCTTGGCATGGTTAGGAGAACATAGAAGAGAAGGGCAGTTTTTATGTGGTTTCTCTATGGAAACAGAAGATTTGATTGAAAATTCAAAGAAAAAATTAAAAAAGAAAAATGTGGATATGATTGTAGCGAATCATTTGAAGACAAAAGGAGCTGGATTTGGTGTAGACACCAATGTGGTAACACTGATTCAAAAAGATCAAGAAAAAGAATTACCACTGATGACAAAAGAGCAGGTGGCTCACCAGATTATAAATGAAATATTGCAGGCATAATAGTTAGTGTTGTCAATTCTCCAATAATTTGGTAGAATTGGCATGGAGTATTAAGTGTAAAATTTACAGTTACAAATTTAGGAAACAATTACGGAGGAAATACCCTTGTCAAATAGGAATGAAGAAATAAAAAAACGAAGAACCTTTGCCATCATCTCACACCCAGATGCAGGTAAAACCACATTAACAGAGAAGTTCTTGCTATATGGAGGCGCGATTAATTTAGCTGGAACTGTAAAAGGAAGAAAAGCAGCAAAACATGCCGTATCGGACTGGATGGAGATTGAAAAGGAAAGAGGAATTTCGGTAACTTCCTCGGTAATGCAATTTAATTATGATGGTTATTGTATCAATATCTTAGATACACCAGGGCATCAGGATTTCTCAGAAGATACCTATCGTACCTTGATGGCTGCAGATAGTGCAGTAATGGTTATTGACGGTTCAAAAGGGGTTGAGGCACAAACAATTAAATTATTTAAGGTTTGTGTTATGCGAAAAATACCAATTTTTACATTTGTTAATAAAATGGACCGTGAAGCAAGGGATCCATTTGAACTAATGGATGAAATAGAATCTGTTTTAGGAATCCGTACCTGTCCAGTAAACTGGCCAATCGGATGTGGAAAAAACTTTAAAGGGGTTTTTGATCGCGAAACAAAAGAAGTTACAACCTTTACAGCTTCCATGGGAGGCCAAAAAGAAGTTGAAACTCAAACCTTTGGACTAGAGAGTCCTTTGATGGATACTTTTGTAGGAACTGATTATTTTAATCAATTACAAGAGGAAATAGAATTGCTTGATGGTGCAAGTGATGAATTTGATTTAGAGCGAGTGAGCCGTGGAGACTTATCTCCTGTATTCTTTGGGTCAGCGCTTACTAATTTTGGTATTGAAACCTTTTTGCAACACTTTTTGCAAATGACAACAAGTCCTCTTCCAAGAATGACAACAACTGGGGTAATTGACCCATTTGAAGAAGAGTTTTCAGCTTTTGTGTTTAAAATCCAAGCAAATATGAATAAAGCGCACCGTGATCGCATTGCCTTTATGAGAATTGTTTCTGGACGATTTGAGGCAGGTATGGAAGTGCATCATATTCAAGGTGGGAGAAAAATCCGATTGACTCAACCGCAACAGATGATGGCACAAGATAGAAAAATTGTAGAAGAAGCTTATGCAGGAGATATTATTGGTGTATTTGATCCAGGAATTTTTTCTATTGGAGACACCCTTTGTCTATCAAATGAAAAATTCCAATACGAAGGAATACCTACTTTTGCACCAGAGCATTTTGCAAGGGTTCGTCAAGTAGATACTATGAAGAGAAAGCAGTTTTTAAAAGGAGTAAGCCAAATTGCACAAGAAGGTGCGATTCAAATATTCCAAGAGTTTAATACAGGAATGGAAGAGATTATTGTTGGTGTAGTAGGACAACTTCAATTTGAAGTGTTGATGTACCGATTAGAAAATGAATATAATGTAGAAGCACGTTTAGAAAAACTTCCATACGAATATATTCGATGGGTTCAAAATAAAGAAGAGGTTGATGTGGCGAAAATTCAAGGTACATCAGACATGAAACGAATCAAAGACTTAAGAGATAATCCACTGCTTTTATTTACCAATAGCTGGAGTGTTGGTATGGTATTAGATAGAAATCCAGGATTGATTCTAAGTGAATTCGGCACGAATTAGTATAGATAGTAGGAGGAAGGATATGAGTAAAGTAGATATAATTCGAGCAGCAATGGTTGCAGCAATGAAGGCAAAAGATAAGGCGAGAAAAGATTCTCTTTCAATGCTACTTGGATCATTAAAGAATGCAGAGATTGATAAAAGAGAACCATTAACAGAAGATGAAGAAAATGCAATCATCAAAAAAGAAATCAGGCAAACAAAAGAAACCTATGATACAGCACCACAGGACCGCGAAGATATTAAAGAAGAAGCAGCGAGACGATTAGAGGTATTTCGTGAGTTTGCGCCAGAAGAGATGGGTGTGGAGCAAATTGTGGAGATAATTAAAAGTGTCTTAGCAGAACTTTCTATTGAACAACCAACAAGTGCAGACAAAGGAAAAATTATGAAGGTCCTAATGCCTAAAGTTAAAGGAAAAGCAGATGGAAAGTTAGTAAATGATACATTAGCATCTATGATGCAATAATGTTACGATAGGAGGTCTTATGAGTAGACAAAAAATTGATGCATATATTGATGCA
>CAYJKD010000212.1:0-4691 GCA_964370595.1 uncultured Lachnospiraceae bacterium | reverse complement strand
GAAACAGCACGTTTTTGGAATTCCAGATTAGAGACCTCTAAGACAGATGAATATTTTCATATCAATGGTGTAATTGGCCCAGATGAATACTGCGAAGGTGTTAATGATAATGCCTACACTAATTACTTAGCAAAGTGGAATATGGAATATGCAGTAGAAGTTTATGAATTGTTAAAAGAAAAAAATCCTGCTCTGTTAGAAAATCTTTGTGAGAAAACAGATTTTGATAGAGAGCGAGATCAGATCGCACAGCGACTACAAAAAATCGCTATTACAACCCCAAGTAACGATGGAATCTTAGATCAAGATACTACCTATCGGAATCTAAAAGAAATTGATTTAACCAAGTATAAAACTGCAGGAAAAGTAGCAACTATTATGGCAGATTACAATTTGGAACAGATCAGTGAATTAAAGGTATCTAAGCAAGCAGATATTATGGTGCTATTCCTATTATTCGGTGAAAAATGGAATCAAGAGATTAAAGAGGCTAACTTTAACTATTATGAACCATTTTGCCTTCATGATTCCTCTTTAAGTTTTAGCACCTATAGTGTGCTAGCCAATGACATCGGAGACACAAACTATAGTTATCAACTGTTCCAAAAGGCAGCAAGTATTGATATCGGACAAGCGATGAATGCGTGTGATGCAGGAGTTCATGCAGCATCTTATGGTGGAGTATGGCAGTGTATCATAATGGGGTTTGCGGGACTTCGCATGGTTGATCGAAAACTACAAATCAACCCTCGACTACCAAAGGAAATAAAAAAGATCAAGTTTTCCTTCTACTATGAGGGGCAGCCACTTACTTTATGTGTGAATGTAGATGGAATTCAGATAACAAATTATGGATGCAAGGATGTAAGAATTGTGATTAATGGGATAGATACTACTGTTTTTGCTGGAAAGGAATATATGGGTAAATAAAGATGAAAAAGCCAGAATTATTGATTTTTGATTTGGATGGAGTATTAGTAGATACTGCAAAATATCACTATTTGGCATGGAAAGAACTTGGAACGCAGATGGGCATTGATTTTACTGAAGAGCAAAACGAAGCATTCAAAGGGGTAAGTCGAATGGCATGTATGGATATAATGTGTCAACTTGCTAACAAGGAAGACATGTCTATGGAACAGCGAGTTTTAGTGGCAGATGAAAAGAATGAACAATACTTATCACTAATTAGTAAAATTGATGCTAGTGAGTTATTAAAAGGTGTTGTAGATACATTTGAACGGTTGAAAAGAGAAGGGATCAAAATAGCACTTGGTTCTGCTAGTAAAAATGCTGTAATTATTTTAGAAAAAACAGAGACGATTTCTTATTTTGATGCTATTATAGATGGTACAAAGGTTTCTAAGGCAAAGCCAGATCCTGAGGTATTTACGCAGGCAGCAGATGTACTTGGAATTCCTTATGAGAACTGCGTGGTAGTAGAAGATGCATTCGCTGGTGTGCAAGCAGCCAAGTCAGCTGGTATGAAATGTATCGGAATTGGAAATTCCACCAATTTACCAAATGCAGACGTATTATTAGACTATGTAGGTCAAATTACTATGGAGCTATTGGAGAATTTATAATATGAAGACGAATGATAGATATCGACCAAAATTTCACTATACTTGTAAAGAAGGATGGATTAACGATCCCAATGGATTTTCGATGTATCAAGGAGAATACCATATATTTGCACAGCATAATCCCTATGATACCAAGTGGGGACCTATGCACTGGGCACATGGAGTATCAAAGGATCTTATTACTTGGGAACATAGAGCCATTGCCTTAACACCAGAAAAGGAATATGAGAAAGAACTTGGATGTTTTTCAGGGACAGGGATGGAGTATGATGGGAAGCATATTTTGATGTATACGGGTGGAAAAGGCATATTAGGAAAAAACATGTGCCAACAACAGTGTATTGCTATTGGTGATGGGTATCAGTATGAGAAGTTAGAAGAGAATCCTGTGATAACCATTGACCAAACTCCTGACTATGTTCCAGAGACTGATTTTCGAGATCCGAAGATTTTTCGCCATGAAGGTAAGTTTTATTCTTTGATTGGAGCTATGGTGGGAGAAAAGAAGATTGGTTGTTTGTTACTCTATCGTTCGTCAGATTTGCTACACTGGGAATTCGTTGGAGAAACACTACGAGCGCCAGAAGATGGCAGCTTTGGTATTGTCTATGAATGTCCAGATATATTTCCATTAGGGGATAAGTATGTAATCTTATGCTCTCCTGTAGATATGCCATCTCAGGGAGAAAAGTATAATAACCTAAGTTCAACCGTTTACTTTGTAGGAGATATGGATTTTACTACAGGGGCGTTTACAGAGGAATATGTAGATGAGATTGATATGGGATTTGATTTTTACGCTCCCCAAACCTTAGAGGATAAAGACGGAAGTCGCATCATGATCGCATGGGCTCAGATGTGGGAGCGGAATATGGTTACTGATCAGCTAGACCACGGTTGGGCTGGTGCCATGTCACTTCCAAGAACACTAGAACTAAACGACAATCGACTATATCAAACACCAGTAAAATCGTTATCTTCTTATGAAGGAAAGTGCTATTCTACTGTAGAAGAAGGTTCCCACGATTCTTATCATATGGTAATAACCATTGATTTAAGTGAGGGATCGAAATTTGAACTATCATTACTTAAGCATACTTGCGGTTCATTTGATATCTTTTATGATAGGGGAAACCATAGTTTAGTAATTGATCGGAGTAAGAGTCTGTATCGACTGGATCGCCATGTGGCAGAGTCAGAGGTTTATAATCGAAGAAGTGTGAAGTTGGAGTCAAAGGAAAAGCTGACACTTGAGATTATTGTAGATAGGAGTATGATAGAGATTTTTATCAATGGTGGCAGACATACTATGACATCTAACTATTATGTTGGAAAAGGTGAGATTAGTACGCTACTGTGTAGTGATTTTAGTGTTGAAGTTAGGAAAGTTGAGCTGGTGTAGCCTTTGTGAAAGAACTCTGTAAGATAAAATAAGGTACTTGACACCTCCCTTTTTTGCACGATTAGAACCATAGACGGTGTAGACAGATTTCAGACAAACATTAGATAGTTGCTAGATAAAAAACAGAAAAACTACCGACTGACAATAGATATTGAAAGGGTTATACTACGTATAGTGGATAAGTTGGTTTTTCAATGAAAAAAGCCTCAAGCCGAGAGTGATAAACAGATCATTCTCGGTTTTTTTGTGCTCTTTTTCCATATCCATGAATCTAACGAAAGGATTCTGTGGACCATGCAACAACCCTTTAGAACCAGATCCCCTCCTAACAGGAATTGATTTCTTACCATACCATAAAGAAACCATTCCAAAGGAAGAATCATAATGTCAAAAGAAAAAGATGCAAGAAATGAAGGTAGTTATTATCTGTTCGTGGACCGAGTTCCCTATGAAGTAACAAGGGAAGTGTATGTTGCCTATCAAAAAAATGTAGATGCAGGAAAGTATCAGGTAAGGAAAGAGCGTAAACATCAAGTGGTATCCTACGATGCCCTGGATGAGAGAAGTAAAGGAAAAGCTGTACTGGTTGGAGCAAAGGAAAGAGAATTAGTAGAAGATTTGATCATCAAACAATCCATACGAGAAGAACTAAAAAAGGGCCTAGAGCAACTAAGCAAGGAAGAGCTTATGTTGATTCTAGGCTTATTTTATTTCAATCAATCAGAAGAAGCATTGGCAGTGAAAATGGGAGTTAGTCAGTCCACCATTAGTCGAAAAAAGGTCAAAATCATAGAGAAATTAAAAAAATTTGTAAAAAATTGAAAAAAGTTTGCATAGAAAGTCTGATTTTGTCCTTTAAAAGGTAAGGGGAAGTTATGGATTTTTAAAAAGGCTAGGAACCGTCCCCTTCCCGTACCTTGACAACTACATATACCATTATTAGAATACGTTAGCAAAAGGTGCCGATGAGGAACAGCAACGTCAAAAGGTGCGCCACGATCTGTAACCAAAGAAAAAAGCAAACAAGATGCGGATACATAGAAACTTATGCAACAAGCAAATCTGTTTTTCTTTTGGAGGCAGGAAGCGATACCACCTGTTTGAGCAATCATCTATGGAGGATGATCTTGCAAGGATCCCTTTTGCCTATAATGATACTTGATGCTATAGAAGAAAGTGAATTGCCAACTGAGGGGAGCTATATACCTGTGATAGAGGTAAGAAAAGAACCAATTTTAACTGGTACGGTATTTACGTATCCTAGAGATAAAAATGTTTCATTAAACGCACTTAAGCGAGCTAACTACAAATGCGAAATAGATGAATGCCATCCAAGCTTTATACGAAAAAGCAATAATACGAATTATACAGAGCCACATCATTTAATACCAATGTCTCAACAAGATTATTATGAAAATAATTTAGATATTCAGGCTAACATTATTTCCTTGTGTAGTAATTGCCATAATCAATTACATTATGGAAAAGACTCGAAACAAATGCTTCATACACTATATGAGAGTAGAAAAAATGAATTAATTGCTGCAGGGATCGAGGTTACTTTGTTGTGGTCAAGCTTTTTTGTAACATTTGTGGCTAATAAAATTAATTTTATTTTTGCGCAGTATATCGTGCCTCAAACGGTGTTTTATATCCGTTGTATGAATGAGGTCGCACATGATTATATACCACATATGCAAAAT
>CAYJKD010000211.1:0-4697 GCA_964370595.1 uncultured Lachnospiraceae bacterium | reverse complement strand
AAAGTAAAGGCGTCTATTTTTTATTGCGAAAATTTAAAACAAGAGTTATGACTGCTACAAGCATAATAACAAAGTCAAACAAGTTATCATAAGTAACATACATAAGCACCAGCTCCTTCCTTATGTAAGTAGGTGGCTGGATAAATAGCGCCCCATCGGTTTTATATAAAAACATAAAAAAGCTAGCAACCAAAGTTACTAGCCTAACTTTAGTAGAATAGGTAGGGTGACAATCCTACATCTCTTTTAAGACCACAAGGGCGTGACGGCTGCCTGTTCCGTCCTCAGATTCTACTTTTAAAGTTTATGTACTTGTAACTTTATTATACATTAATTTTAATAATTGTCAATTGATAAATCATGGCTTCTATTCATACTTCCATGCAGTGTTCTTCTTTAGGAAGTTGTCTATATCAGACATAAATTCGTTTCGATGTTTTTCAATATGTGAAATTCTATCTTTCCAAAATAAAATATCTTTGTCAGGAGACAAAATATTTTGTAGAGATGGTACTCTAGCGGATATAAATGCAACCATCTCAGGAGATAACTTGCCCAATGAAACAAATGAAATATTTTCATTAAACAAGTCAGTATTTAATTTTTCAATTTGCCTCATTGTAATATCCCTTTCACATCAAACTTCTAAGTTGCTCTAATACCGATCTACAGTTGCACTGGTGCAACTATTACTCATCATTAAAGTTAAAACTTTGCCCTCAGCTCCACAACCTTACCAAGTATCCGAACAGGCTTATTAGATATTTCATCAGAAGTAAACCGAAGAGGTTCGTATACAGGATTTGTTGCTATTAGAGCAATTCCCTCGGTGTATTTTTGTAATCTTTTACATGTTGCATCGGAACCGTTTGCAGTCGCAATAACAATATCCCCACTTTCAGCGTCATCTTGTTGGCGTACAATAACAACATCTCCATTAGAAAATTTAGGTTCCATGCTGTCGCCTTTGATTTGTAGTCCAAAGAATTCGCCAGTGTGAGATAGCTCCTCTGTAATTTCCTCGTAATCAATGATGTCCTCAACTGCTTCAATTGGTATACCAGCAGCTATAGTACCTAGTACTGGAATTTTGATTCCCTTCTTTTTTCTTATAACAGTATCCCATCCCATTAAATAAGATGGAAAAATATTTAATGTATTAGCTATAAGCTCAATTTTATCTGAGGGAATATTTGTTATAATGTTATTTTCGTATTTGTATAATGTTTGTTTTGAAACTCCGATTTTTATAGAAAGATTTACTTGTGATAACCCTAGCCTTTCTCTAGAGACTTTGATTCTATCTCCAATAGTCAAATTTATTCTCCTTTCAAATTCAATGTAGTAACTTAATAATAGCGCAAAAAAGTTATAAATACAATGAAAGTATCTTAGCAAGTTACAAAAATGTATTACAATCAAAGTAACCTAATAAGTTGCGAAAGCAGGTAGAAGATACCAAAGACATAATTGTAATAGCGATTGGAGGTATTATACTAAGAACATTTTATTGGATTTTTTAGCTAAGTTAATTGCTTTTTTTGTTTATCGAAAAATTCAAAATTCAAAAGAGATAAATCCTCTGTATGTACTGAAAGTTAAAATTGACAAACTCTGTAGAATATGATAACATTGTTATTAAAAATAGTGTTGTTATGTGAGGTGATATATTTGAGCTATTCATCAGAGCTTACGAAAGAGCGAATTATAGATTGTGCAAAGAAAGATTTTTTAATGAAGGGATTTCTGAATACAAATTTACGGGAAATTGCAATGAATGCAAAAGCCACAACAGGTGCTGTGTATAATCACTTTAAAGGTAAGGATGGTTTGTTTGAAGCAATCGTAGAAGAATTTGCTACTAACCTATTAGAACTATATAAACGAGTCCACGAAGAAGTTGAAGGGCAATATGATTTTGATAGCGCAGATATTACTGAAAATATGGGAAAAGGAACAAATGAGGTTTTGGAATATCTCTATTCCGATTTTGAACGATCAAAACTTTTATTCTGCTGCTCGACTGGAACGAAATATGAAAAATTTGTAGATGAACTTATTGAGATAGAAGAAAAATCATCTCTTGCATTTATGGAAAATGATAACTTTAAACCGACAAAAATAAACAAGTTTTTCGTACATGTGATATCAACCTCAGGGATTAACAATATGCTTGAGGCCATTCATCATGATTTAACACGTGAAGAGGCTTTTGAGTATATTGGTATGGTTCAAAAGTTCTATTATGCAGGGACAAAAGAAATACTTGGGCAATAATTTAGAATTAAAAGATATTGGGTATAAGCCCAATATTTTTTAAATATAAAGTTAGTAAAAACTAACTATTTTAACGTCAAAGGAGACTATTATGGAAAAGAAAAAACCGCTACTACCTAGACTATACGCTTTTGCAGGAAAGTATAAGCACCTCACAACCTTAGGAATGATTTTATCAGGAATTAGTGCAGTTATGACGATTCTTCCAATTATCTTTATTTGGAATGGGATAAAGGAAATTGTTGTAATCTATCCAGATGTTATGCTGACGGATGACATTGTAGCAAACGCTTGGCTTGCAGTGGGTTCTGCTCTAGGTGCGATGTTTGTATATTTGATTGCACTTATGTGTACGCATATTTCTGCATATCGAATTGCAAAAAACATGCGAAAAACTGCACTTAGCCACATTATGACTTTACCACTTGGTTTTTTTAACAATATTGGTAGTGGTAAACTTCGCAGAATTATCAATGATAGTGCAAGTGCAACTGAGACATATCTCGCCCATCAATTACCTGATTTGGTTGGTGCATACACAACTCCAATAGCAGTGCTTGTAGTGTTATTCGTGTTTGATTGGAGGCTGGGACTTATTAGTCTTATACCACTTGTTTTGGCTGCAATTTCTATGATGTCTGGAATGGGTAGTGATCAACCAGAACGGATAAAACAGTATCAATCTGCACTTGAAAATATGAATAATGAAGCGACAGAATATGTCCGTGGAATCCCCATTGTGAAAACCTTTAATCAATCCGTATTTTCCTTTGAACGGTTTCACGGAGTAATAAGCAGTTATAAAGGCTATGTATCTCAGTATGCATATAATATGCGAATGCCAATGACGATGTTTCAGGTTTTTTTGGCTAGTACCCCTATATTTTTAGTGTTATCTTCTATATTCATCATTACAGAACAAAACAATATGCAAGACTTTTTTCTGAGCTTTTTCTTCTATCTTATTTTTACACCGATTGCATCACTTATGCTGATGAAAATTATGTGGGTTATGCAACATACAATGCTTGCGAGTGATGCTGCAGATCGAATAGAAAATTTGCTTAACGAAAAACCGCTAAAAAAACCTACTACACCAAAAACACCCAAAACATCCGATATCGAAATGAAAAATATTTCATTTACATATCCTGGCGCCAGTAAAAAAGCTGTAGACAATGTAAATATAAGTATAAAACAAGGACAAACAGTCGCTTTTGTCGGACCATCTGGTGGTGGGAAAACGACACTGGCTACTTTGATTCCCCGTTTTTGGGATGTGGAGTATGGAGCAATACAAATAGGAGGTGTTGATATTCGTGATATTGATAACACAGAACTTATGAAACATATTTCTTTTGTGTTCCAAAATACAAATCTATACAAAGCTAGTATTTTAGATAATTTGCGAGAAGGAAAACCAAATGCTTCTATAGATGAAGTGAACAAGGCACTAAAATCTGCAAGATGCGAGGATATTATTGCAAAACTTCCAAAGGGGCTCGATACGATATATGGGACGAAAGGTATATATTTATCAGGTGGTGAGGCACAAAGAATTGCACTTGCAAGGGCGATTCTTCGAGATGCACCGATTATTCTACTTGATGAGGCAACAGCATTTGCAGATCCTGAAAATGAACACCAAATTCAGCTTGCATTTAACGAATTAACCAAAGGAAAAACAGTATTAATGATAGCACACAGACTCTCAACAATTAAAAATGCAGATGTGATTTATGTTATTGCAGAAGGAAGAGTCCTAGAGCAAGGTACACACGATGAACTCATTGAAAAAAAAGGATTATACAGTGAAATGTGGAGCGAATATAACAATGCAGTTATTTGGAATTCCCCAAAAGATAAGGAGGTAAATAGATAATGAAAACATATCTACAAAAAACCTTTGCTCTGACGAATCTTGGAGCAGGAGAATTATTAAAAGCAAGTTTAATCACGTTGCTTATCAATATAGTTATAATGGCTGTTAGCGCGATTTCATATTATTTTATTCAAGATACCCTTATGCCAATTTTAGAAGGAATTGCACCAGTATATACGGTTTTGCTTTATGTAGGTTATGGTGTTTTCATACTAACATTACTTACAATTCTTTACTATTTTCAATATAATTTTTGCTATATTTCAGCTTATGAAGAAAGTGCAAATATGCGAATTTCTCTTGCAGAAACACTTCGCAAACTTCCTCTTTCATTTTTTGGAAAAAAAGATTTATCAGATCTTACATCCACGATGATGGGAGATGTGACGATGATGGAGAATGCATTTTCACACTTTATACCAAATTTTATTGGCTCAATTATTTCGACAATCATTATGGGAATCGGGATGTTTGTCTTTGATTGGCGATTAGCTGTTTCCCTTACATGGGTAATACCTGTTTCTTTTTTATTATGCAT
>CAYJKD010000210.1:0-4702 GCA_964370595.1 uncultured Lachnospiraceae bacterium | reverse complement strand
TCTTTTGGTTTGCTAATACTTACAAGTTCCCCATCTATGTATATTTCTCCACTATCTTTTTCATACACTCCCGAAAGAACCTTTATCAGAGTAGACTTCCCCGCACCATTGATTCCTAATAGTGCGTGTACTTCACCTTCCTTAAGTAAGAATTCTGCATCATTCAATGCCTTCATTCCCGTGAACGCCTTGTTAATCCCTTTCATTTTTAAGCGATAGTTCTGCATATTTCTTCTCCTCATTATTTTATGAAAGCCTGCCACTTATCGCGACAGGCCTTATATAATCAGATTATACTGATGGAATCCATGTAGTCACCTTCCCATTTTGCTCTAATATTGTATTCAATGCCTCTGTATATCCAGTTAAATCATAATCTAATAATAGTTCCCACGCACTCAACGTCTTGTCTCCTACCTGTGCATTTTCTTCTTTTACTGCATCTACATCTTGAATCATTTCCGTTGTAATTAAAAATCCTGGAGCCATAACAATTCTTGGGATTCTATTCCCTTCCATCGATGCAATCGCGTAATCTACTAACTGATTTGGCATTGACCATACCGATTCTGCAATCGTTGCAACAAACTGATCTGGATTTGCTACCATTGTCTCAAAACACTGCTCTCCTCCATCAGAACCTGTATATAGTATCTCTGGACGAGCTTCTGATGTAACCGTTAATCCTTCGAATACCGCTCCATCCCATGCGCACCAAATTGCTTTTAGTTCCTTGTTCGTATCTGCTGCAATCCAAGATGATATGGTATTCGTTGGTGTTACTGCTCCTGTTGAATCCCATGGCCACTCATATTCCACTTTAATTCGAGAATACTTTTCTTGCGCTAAAACTGCTTTTGCCCCATGTTCACGTGCATCCCAACCCTCATTAGATGGTAGGGTAATCATTCCAATTACAACATCACCCTCAGGATATTTTTCTAGTAACAAATCTGCTAGGTATGTCATAGTCGCTTGACCACCAGAAAAGTTATCAAACATCACAGTACCTGCAACTTCAGCTCCTGGAACATACCCATCAGAAGAATATACTTTAATTCCCGAATCTGCTGCTTTTTTAACAGCTTCTGCAATCCCTACTGGATCCGATGGTGTTAAAAATAATGCAACTGGCTTTTGTGCAATAAATGCTTCAATTTGCTCTGACTGTTTTTTTGCATCATAATTTGCATCAACAATCGAGTAATTTGTAATTCCATATTCTGCAAACTTCGCTTCAAATGCCTGTTTTTGCCTTTGTCCTGATGGATTTTCCATCCATCCTAACGAAACTGCATAAAATGCATTTGTATCCAATCCATCTGTAGCATTTGCTTGCTGTTGTGGTCCGCTACACCCCACCATAGAAACTGTCATTACTGCTGCTACCAAAAAAGCAATTATTTTCTTCATCTTTCGTTTCCTCCCTTTATAATGTTGCAATTTCACACATATACTCACAAGTTTTTTTAAATTTTTGATAAATCTCTTCATAACGCTCTACATTTTTTTCTGAAAATTCGATTTTACTAATAGGTTTGTTAATTTGGATCAGTGGCTCATAATCCTTCCATAACCCGGTAGCAATTGCTGCTGTAGCCATCGCCCCAAGGGATCCCGCATTTTCTCCAACCTTAGACTCTACGATATTTTTTTGGTAGATATCTGCAAATAAACTTCTCCAAAACTCGCTCTTTACTCCCCCACCAACTATGAGCATATCTTCTGCCAATTCTCCACCTTTCTCAAGTTCCTCTAAGCAGATTTTAAGGCTCATGCAAATTCCTTCTAGTGTAGCTCTTAATACATCATTTCTGTTATGTTTTAAATCTAGACCTACAAAGGAACCTCTTATTTCAAGTGATCGATCAAGAGCACTTCCTCCAGCTAAGTGAGGTGTCATCATCATGCCATTCGCTCCAACCGTGGAGTTCTTTGCTAATTTTGTCATATTGTCATAAGCATTATCCCCACCTTGTTTTTGCTCAGCAACTAAATCAGGGCAAAATGTATCTCTTACCCACCGAAATGTATTTCCTGCAGAAAAAATAGCCTCAGCAGGTACATACATCCCTTCTACTAGATGTGCAAATGTATATGGTCTTGTTTTTACATCTACCTTTGTATCACTACTACACACAGCTACCCAACCCGATGTTCCTAGCGAGGTGTAAGCCATTCCTTCCTTTACACAGCCAGCTCCGGCAGCCATACATGCATTATCAACTCCACCACCAGCTACTATTGTGTTTTCTGACAAGCCAAGCTCTAGTGCAATCTCACTTTTAAGCTTACCCACAATTTCAGACGATTGTATTATCTGAGGAAAGTCTGTATTTCGCAATTCCATTGCATTAATGAGTTCCACATCATATCTTTCCTCTTTCAAATTATAAACACCTGAACCAGATGCATAAGAACGATCTGTTACTAATCTTCCTGTAAGCAAGTAGTTTAGATAGTCCTTTGTTCCAAGGAAAACTTGAGATTTCTCATATATATCTGGTTCATTGTTTTTATACCAAAGAATTTTAAATGCACTATATAACTGAGCTGGAAATCCATTACCTGTTTTTAAATACCATTCGTCCTCATCAATCTTTATAAAAACTTCATCTTTTTCTTTTGTAGCTCTAGCATCAGACCAAATCGGTACAAACTCCTTTAAAAGAGTACCATCCTTTCCAATGGGAACAACACCTAAGCTATGTCCAGAAATCCCAATACCTAGGATATCCTCTTTTGATATCGCAACCTTTTCTAAAAGATTTTTTGTAGAAAACTTTAACATTTCCCACCAATCTGTCGGTTTTTGTTCTCGAAAATCATCAGCTGGATAATATGTTTTTGCCTCGACAAAAGAACTTTCTAGTCCATTTCCTTCTTGATCAAACAAGGAGGCTTTCATGCCACCTGTCCCCAAATCATAAGCTATAATATATTTCATCTCATCATCCTTGTTTTTCATTAATAATTTGCTTTAGCCACATCATAATCAGAAACCAATTCTTTATCTGGAAACTCAATGCCCTCTCTCTCATATGCTTCATTTAAGATAGAAAGTGCTGACTTAATACTGATGCCAAACCGTTCACATCCAAGCTCTACCATTGTCTCTAGGTCTTGTAACGTCCTTACACCACCTGCAGCCTTTATCTTTGCCCTATCCCCTATTACTTCCTTAATGATTTTAATCGTTTCAAAGGTAGTTGGATTTTTTGCCCAACCCGTACCAGTTTTTACATAAGTAACACCGGCTGATACCGCTAACTCTGCACCTTTTTTAATCTCTTCATCTGTAAGGTAACCAATTTCTAATATTGCCTTTACTGGAACTGGAAATACCGCTTGCACAACTGACTTAATGTCATTCTCAACTAACAAATAATCTCCTGACTTTAAGGCACCTACATTGATAACCATATCAACTTCATCGCAACCTAACTCTATCATTTTTTTTGCACAGGCGATTTTTGCCTCTGTTGTATCAGCACCTGACGGAAATCCTGCCACACCACCAACCATAACCGTTGGACTTTTAATAAGCCTTCTTAACTTATCTGTGAAGCTTGGCATTGCAAATACACAAACAAAATTATACTTTTCAGCAATATGGGCCATTAATTTAATTTCATCGTATGTAACATCCGTTCTTACCGCACTGATATCAACCAACCTTGGGATATCTTTATAACCTATCATTTTTCCTCCTTCTAAACATCATTATGTTTTATAAATAAATATTATCATAGTAATGTTTTATATTCAATATATATAATTATATAAATATTCTTTATTAAATAAGCATTTTATCCGTGATTTATATGCATTTTGCACAAAAAAAGAGCAAACATATTTAATAAAAGGTTTTATAGATACCTTTTTATAGATATGTTTACTCATCCACATACTAGTATTTAGTTTCTTCCTTGTAGCTCTATTTCAAATTGATATTTGTCCGCACGTATTGTTACTTTATCATAGGTAACAGGTTTCCCTTGCATAAATGTCACACGCCTTAATGTTAATAATGCTGCACTGATTCGAACATCGAGAATTTGAGCTTCTGAAAACTCTGCACTTTTTGCTGATATAATATCATTCGCAGCATCAATCTGCAAGTGGTAATATCCTTCTAAGAATTCATATAAAGATTTAATTTCCGTTGTTTTACTCACTAGATCTGGCGCTAATTCACAAGAGATATAATTTTCCATAATTGCTATTGGAATCTCATCTGCAAGGACCACCCTTTGCACCCTAAAAATCTCATCTCCCTCTTGGATTTGTAATCGTTCAGCAATTTTAATGTTTGCTTCGATCACATCTACATACACCCCTCTAGACCTAACAATCATTCCTCTTTTTCTAAGCGTTTCCGTAATAGAAGTAATTCCATTCAACTTTTGAGTAGAATGAAAATCCAATACCCGTGTCCCTCTTCCTTGTTTGACCTCAATGTATCCTTCTGCAACCAGCATCTCAATTACCTTACGGATTGTAGTTCTTGATACCTCATATTGCTTCTCAAGTTCTCCCTCTGGTGGTAGTAATTCCCCTACACCATATTCTCCACTACGTATTAAATTTTTAATTTTTTGATAAACACCCTGATATAATGGCACCTTAGACATGCATTCATCCCCTAAACGTTTTTTCTATATCATAACATCATTATGAATTTTTGCAAGAGGTTTTATTG
>CAYJKD010000209.1:0-4707 GCA_964370595.1 uncultured Lachnospiraceae bacterium | reverse complement strand
CAGAAGTCTCAACTATGAACTATTTAACATCAGGTACCATAGTGGATCAAACAATCGGTGCAAATACAGTAGATACTTTAATTGAATATGATGCTAATGGTACCCTAGAACCAAGCTTAGCAGAAAGTTGGGAATATGATCCAGCAACACTTACATATACATTTAAATTAAGAGCAGATCAAAAATGGATTGACCATACAGGTGCTGTTGTAGCAGATGTAACAGCACAAGATTTTGTAGACGCAATGAAATATGTATTAGATCCAGTGAATGCAAGTGATACAGAATGGTTATTAGAAGGTATAATTGCGAATGCAAGTGAATACTATGCTGCATTATCAGATGGGCAAACAATGGATTTTGCTGAAGTTGGAGTAAAAGCAGTAGATGATTTGACATTACAATATACACTAGCAAAAGAAGTTCCTTACTTTGTTTCTATGCTTGGATATGTTTGCTTTATGCCTGCATATGGTCCTTTACTAGAAGAAACAGGAACAGAATTTGCAACTACAGCAGAAAAAATGTATTACAATGGAGCTTACTATTTATCTAATTGGGAACCACAAGTTGAAATGGTGTATACAAAGAATCCAAACAACTGGGATGCTGAAAATGTGTTTATTGATACCATTGAACAAACCTATAATGCTGAGGCAACAACAATTGGACCTGAAATGGTAAAACGTGGAGAAATCGATTATTCTCCAATCAGTTCCGATCTGGTTGATTCATGGATGGCAAACCCAGAAACAAGTGCTTTGGTATCAATGGAGAGAGATGATCCATCTTATTCTTATTTCTATGCATTTAATTTTAATGTTTATAAATTAGGCGAAGATTGGCAAAGAACTGGTACAGATGAGTTAGCGATTGATGAAAAGTATGAACCACTTAACTGGGAAAAGGCAGTGAATAATGAAAGTTTCCGCCAATCCATCATGAGTGCAGTGAATCGTAGTAATACTATTTATGTAAATACTGGAGAATACGCTGATCCAAGTGAAACCATGTTAAATACCATTACACCAACGAATAATATTGTGCGTGATGGAATAGATGCTTACACTACATTAGAGCCATTTAAAGAAATTCAAGCAAGTGATTTTTATAATAAAGAAGAAGCATTATCCTATAAAGAAGAAGCTATGACCCAATTACAAGCAGAAGGCGTTACATTCCCTGTTAAAATTCTTGTAAGATATAATCCTTCTACAACAAACTGGGAGCAAGAAAGTATCGTATTAGAGCAACAATTAGAATCAGTATTAGGTACAGATTATATTGATGTTATATTGGAAGCAGGACCTTCTGAAAATTTCCTAAATGAAGTACGTCGCTCAAGTGACTATATGTTTATGAAGTGTGGATGGGGTGGAGATTACGCAGACCCAGAAACTTGGACAGACCCATTCTACCAAGCAGCAAATGAGGATGGATCTTACCACAGAGGAATGAGATATGCATATTTAGCATATGCAATAATGGATGAAACAGCATCAAAAGAAGTTGTAGCAGAGTATTTTAAATTAGTGGAAGATGCAAAAGCAATTATTGGAGCTGAACAAGAAGATGCACGTTTTGAGGCATTTGCGAAAGCAGAACAATATTTGATTGACCATGCACTTGCAATCCCTTATGGTGTTACAGAGAAGGCATATGTAGCGAACAAATTAAATGTATTTGAAAGCCAATATTCGCCATCAGGTGTAGCAAAACTTCGCTACAAAGATATGAAATTGCAAAATGACTTTGTTTCCATGGAACAGTATAATGCCAATATGGGACAATAATTAGTATAAGAATATTGCGTGAATACGTAGGAAACACACAAGGGATTCCGATCTCTTGTGTGTTTCTGTAAAGAAGAACAGAGAGGTAATGATAAAATGTTTTATTATTTAGCAAAAAGGGTTGGGCGAGCGATGGTATCGTTATTTATCATCATCTCAGTTGTTTTTATTTTACTTAGACAGATGCCTATTGAGGGGTATTTTCCTAACTTTGAAAAGATGACTGATTTACAGATTCAAAATGGGTTAGAACAATTAGGGTTAACAGACCCACTGCCAGTGCAGCTGATGAATTTTTGGGCAGATGCAATTCGTGGAGATTTCGGAAATTCCATAACATATCGCGAAAATATTGCTGTGGTCGAAATTTTAGCAGAAAAATTACCCTACTCCATGAAATTAGGAGGTATGGCAATTCTTTTGTCTTTGATTATTGGGATTCCAATGGGAACAATGATGGCTAGGCATAAGGGTCAATTTTTTGATAAATTAGGTACTTTATTTATTGTTTTTATTCAAGCAGTACCAGCTGCGGTCTACTTTCTGTTTATCCAATTATATGGTACAGATTTTCTTGGTATATCCTTGCTATTTGATGAAGAAAACTGGATGAGTTGGATATTACCAACGGTTTCGTTGGCATTAGGCAATGTTGCATATTATGGAATGTGGCTTCGCAGATACATGGTAGATGAAATGAATAAAGACTATGTAAAACTAGCTACAGCAAAAGGGTTATCTGGCAATTCAGTAATGTTTCATCACGTATTTCGTAATGCATTTGTTCCATTGATTCAATATTTACCAACTTCATTTTTAAATACGATTATCGGTTCAATCTATATCGAGTCATTATATAGTGTTCCAGGAATGGGTGGATTATTAGTTCAAGTAATTAAACAAAGCGATAATAATATGGTGCAAGCAATTGTACTTATGTTTGCAGCAGTTGGAATTTTAGGTTTATTGTTAGGCGACATTGCTATGACTTTCTTAGACCCTAGAATATCACTTAGTAAAAAGCAAGGAGGAAGATAATGGCAAGCAGTATAAAAAATCATATGGCATCAAAGTTAGAGGATAAACTGTTTACCTTTGCTACCTTTGATGAGGCGAGTGCAGAACGAACAGGGTATAGCAATTACTCCTATTGGGGATCTACTTTAAGTGTGTTTTTAAAGAATAAGGTGGCTGTGCTATTGCTGATTGTAATGACTGCTATCGTATTGTTTACATTTATTCAGCCATATTTACCAAATCAGATTGATCCCAACTTAGTAAACAACAACCCAGAAACGTTCATGCCACATCGAAATGTAAAGCCAGGGGATGAAACATTTATTTTAGGAACGAACTCTATTGGACAAGATTTATGGTCACGTATTTGGGCAGGGACAAGAACTTCATTATTTATTGGATTATCCGTAGCTTTTGTAGAGGCGATTTTAGGAATTACAATGGGTGTGCTATGGGGATATGTACGGAAACTCGATTTTATTTTAACCGAAGTATATAATATTTTAGATAATATTCCTCAAACACTTGTATTGATTTTAATTTCCTATATGGCAACACCAAGTATATCAACTATGATATTTGCTATGTGTTTGATCAGCTGGATTCAAATGGCTCGATTTATTCGAAATCAAATTATTGTAATTCGTGATCGTGATTATAATCTAGCTAGTCGATGTTTAGGAACGCCTACATTTCGGATTGTAATAAAAAATCTATTACCATATTTAATTTCTGTAATTATGCTTCGTTTAGCATTATCAATTCCTGCTGCAATTGGAAATGAAGTATTTATTACATATATTGGGCTTGGACTACCCAGTGATACGGTTTCACTTGGGCGTTTGATCAATGATGGTCGAGAGCTTATGATGAGTCCAGATCTTCGTTATCAGTTGATCTTTCCGACAATTGTATTGTCAATTGTTACCATTTCGTTTTACATGATCGGAAATGCATTTTCAGATGCAGCAGATCCAAAAAATCATAAATAGGAGAATCCCATGGAAGAAAAAGTATTGATATCTGTAAATGACTTACATTTAAAATTCAACCTTCGAGGAAGAGTGTTACATGCATTACGAGGGATTGAACTTGATATATTTGAAGGCGAATCAATTGCTATTGTTGGCGAATCTGGTTCTGGAAAAAGTGTATTTACCAAAACATTTATGGGATTAACAGATAAAAATGGATATATAGAAAGTGGAACGATTACTTATAATGGGGTTGATCTTGCTTCCTTAAAAAGTGAAAAAGATTGGAAGGGAATTCGCGGGAAGCAAATTGCTATGATTATGCAAGACCCGATGACTAGTTTGAATCCATTAAAAACAATTGGAGAGCAGATTGGAGAAGCAGTTACTTTACACCAAGGCTTAAAAGGGGAAGAGAGAAAGCAAAGTGTTTTAAAATATATTGAAGATGTGGGTATCACAATGCCTGAAAAAAGATATAAGCAATACCCACATGAATTTTCTGGGGGAATGCGACAACGTGTTGTGATTGCAATTGCACTTGCATGCAATCCAAGAGTACTGATTTGTGATGAACCTACTACAGCACTTGATGTGACAATCCAAGCACAAATTTTGCAGTTGATGAAAAATTTGAAAGAAAAATATCAACTAACAACTATATTTATTACCCATGATTTAGGTGTGGTAGCAAATATAGCAGATCGTGTTGCTGTAATGTATGCAGGGGATATTATTGAAATAGGAACAGCAGAAGATATTTTCTATGATGCAAAACATCCTTATACTTGGGCATTATTATCTTCTTTACCTCAAATTGGTGTAAAAGGAGAGGATTTATTTACTATTAAAGGAAGTGCTCCCAATTTATTTGTTGAAATAAAAGGAGATGCATTTGCAAATCGAAACCCACATGCACTTGA